>JAOACU010000295.1 GCA_026417715.1 Anaerolineae bacterium
AGATGTGTATAAGAGACAGTCATTCCTGCACGCTCGATTTTGGCACGCAGATCGCGCGCGGCATAACGACGCTGATGCCCAACGGCAATATCGTGATGACTCCATAGCCATTGATAAGCAGGAACCTGGATAATCGCATACCCTCCCGACTTGAGCACGCGCGCGATTTCATCGAACGCGCGTTGATCATCAGCGATATTGCAAATCACCTCGAACGAAATCACCACATCGAAGAAATTATCAGGAAACGGCAATTCACTCAACGATGCGAGCGCGAGTCGTTCGGGTGCGATACCGCGCGCGCGACAAAAATCAATCGCCGATTCGGCAATGTCAATACCGAGTGCAGTGCCATACTGTTGCAACAATTGCAAGTTCGCGCCCGTACCACATCCTCCATCAAGAATCAAGGCAGGATGCGGAGCGTAACGATCAAGCCACATTCGCAACAGCGTACGTACCCCACGATACCACCAATACCGATCTTCCAACTCGAACATTACCCGATACTCGTTCGGGTACATCAACATTTCTTCGTGTCCCACAGTACCTCAATGAATTTGAATTTCGCCCAGTGTCACCCCATCACCCAGCGCGTTACCTGTCGCCGAGTGATAAGGCACCACTTGCCAGCGATATACGCCCGGCGCGCGCGGGAGCACGACCGCACGCTCGTCCACGATAATTTGATGCGGTGTCCACGTTGAACTGCCAGCGCGATTGCCCAGCGGAATCGCGTCCCACTGTCCCACGCGCGCATCGGTAGCATCCACCAAACGTAACGATACTGCGTAATCTTCGCCCACTGGTTCGTCCACTTGCCAATACAATTTCACGCTCACCGATTCGCCCAACGTACCGCGCGACGGCGCAGCGTATCCGCGCAGACGCAAGTGTCCATCGAACAAAACATTCAGGGGGTTCGGAATCTCCACCGCGTCCACAGTGGGTAACGCGCGCACAAACAGCATCAACACGATTTCAGTACTCGTGCCTGCGAAACGCGCGTGATCGAGCAGAACACCTTCTTCGTTCAGATAACGTTCGATGCGCGCGTCGGGATCATCGAACGGTACGTGCAATCCCAAGTACCACACGCGCGCGTGGTTCTGCAACGCCGCGCGCACATAGGCGCGATCCAAGTTAGGTGACAACTGACGATCGGCACGCAGAATCGGTAATGTCATCATCGGCACGAGATCATCAGCATAGTAGCGATACAGTTCTTCGGTGTGTGGCGAATTGAGGATGAGAAAATCGTCGGCGCGTACGCGTTCGCGCAACGATTCTGCCCAACCGCGATGATCGTCTTTGCCATAACGCGCATCGAAAAACCAATTGTTGAGCGAAAGCATCGCGCCAAGCACAAACACACCCAGCGCGAGCGCGCCAAGCGCGCGACGATAACGTGCCAATGTGGCTATGCCTGCGGCTACACCCACGTAGAACGCTGGGCTGATGGCGATCAGATAACGCGAGTTTTGATAAATCGGACGGTAGAACGAAAAGGCAAACACGCTCAGCACGGGAACAAGCAGGTACGCGCCGACAATCAATTGCCACTGACGCGGCAACGCGCTTATCCCCAAAATCAACACCGCCAACATTGCCACATCAAACCACACGGCAGTTTCCCAGTCCAGCGTGATACCCACTGTGAACGAATTGAGTAGATCACGCAGAATCACATCGAGCGGCACAAACACCGGACCCTTGTCAACGTTCCACGCCATACTCGCCACAATTTGCGGCAACAGCAAAACCACCGATGCGCCAGGAATCGCCGGTAACAAACACCACCAACGCCGCGCGCGCGTTTGCCACACCAAAATCAAAATCGCAAGTGCGTGAAATGGCAAGAGGAACAACGCGAGATAATGTGTGAACAGCGCGGCGATGGAAGCGAGAATGTAAATGATGACAAACAACGTGAAACGTGATGCGTGAGATGTGATGCGTGATGCGTGAGACGTGATGCGTGAAAACTGAAAACTGAATACTGAACACTGAACACTTGCCACTGCAAACGCGCGCACCAACGCATACACCGCCAGCGTACTCCAAAACAATACCAACGCATACGGGCGCGCTTCTTGTGCATACCACACGTAGAATGGTGAGAGTGCACCCAAAAGCATCGCGAGTGATGCAATCGTTGGATTCGTCCAGCGGCGCGCGAGCGCGTACAACAGTGGCAGGGTAGCAACATTGACAAGGACCGAGAAAAAGCGGAGCGCGAATTCGCTCGTGCCCCACGCGCGCACGAGGAGGTTCAGCAGCAAAAAATAACCCTGTGGAATCGTGTCGGTCGTGGGGATGTTTTGGATGAGGATGGTATTCGCCAGTACGGTACCTAAATCGCGCGTACTGCGATAAAGACTAAGACTTTCATCCCACCACAGCGCCTGCGCGTCGAGACGATAGACGCGCAATGCGAACGCGAGCAAGAGTATCGCCAAGAGCGCAAGCCGCGTCCAAGTTGCCGTGTGTGTGTTCATCGTTTCCGTTCGCCGATGCGTCCCGAAGGTGGCGGCACTTCGCGCATCCATTCGGGCAAGAGTTCGGCAACGTGCGCGCGCATCACCCACGCAGCACGATCGGCAACCTCATCCGTCAAGGGAACGTCATAAAACTCGGATAACTCAAACACAGGACCAAAACGAATCGTGATGGGATGGGGACGCGGAAATTTCGCACCGATAGGCATCGCCTTTTCGCTGCCCATTGCGCCAACCGGCAAAATCGGCACGCGGCGCGTAATCGCAATTTTTGCGACGACGGGCTGAAACAACTGCAAACGACCTGTCGGACTGCGCGTACCTTCGGGCGCAAGCGCGATGATTTTGTTCTCGCGCAACACATTCAGGATCGTTTTCATCGCCGACTTGTCAAAACGTTCACGGTCAATCGGAAACATTCCCAAACTCGAAATGAACGCGGCAAACGGTGGAAATTGAAATAGTTCTTTTTTCGCAACAGTCCAAAAATGGATGCCGGGTAAAACGCCATGCTCGGCAAGCGCGACCCCTAACGCAAATGGTTCGAGCGCGCTAATATGATTGATGACGATGAACAAAGGACCGTGCGCGCGAATGTGTTCCGCACCTTCAATGCGCAAGCGATGGTACAACTTGTAGTACACGCTAAAAATGTCTTTGACGATTTCAGTGTAAATTCGACGCGATAAAGAAACGGCAGTCATAGCGCGTTTCTCCAAATCAAATGTAAGAGCATAGTAGATTATACAAGTAAAAATGGAAAAGGCAAAACTATTGTGCTCAGCAGGGTTAGTGCCAAGTTTGCGACTCGCAGTCGCCACCACCGACTTTGAACCAACCTTGATAGTGTGTTTTTCGCGCGTTTGACATTCTGACGCGCTTGTGCTATATTTGAATCAGAATACTGAACGACGATGAACCGGACGAGTACCCGTCGTTGAACGTGCAGAGAGTCGCGCAACAGGTGCGAGCGCGATACGGAAGACGACGGCGAATGGACCGGGGAGTTGCGGGCTGAACGACGTACGTCTAGTATGCCTCGCCGGAACCGCCCCCGTTATCGTGGCTGAGGGAATTGATAGTTAGAGATTAGAGATTAGAGATTAGAGATTTGAGATTAGAGATTTGAGATTAGAGATTGGAGATTAGGGATTACCAATCTCTAATCTCCAATCTCCAATCTCCAATCTCTACCAAAGGAGTAACGTTGGCAACGATTGATCTGTTTCACTATGCAAGGTTAGAAGA
>JAOACU010000296.1 GCA_026417715.1 Anaerolineae bacterium
ACGGTAAATGGCTTGTTCAGACCTCACAGGTCTCGGAGACCTGTGAGGTCTAGAAACCCCTTTCTACCCAAGAGCGAAGTTGTATACTTGGGGCAGACTATGGAGGTACAAGTGAGAGAAGAAAGAATCTGGCGCGAATATACGGCACTACCACCCGAATTACAGAAACAGGTGGCTGATTTTATTGCCTTTCTGCGCACGCGTTATGCATCGTCACCCGTTAGCAAAACCGCCAAACGTACCAAGTTGTCAAAAGAGCCGTTTATTGGTATGTGGCGCACTCGTAAGGATATGCAGGACAGTATCGCCTGGATACGTCGTATTCGCCAAGGTGAATGGATGAATCGCCATGCCTAAGTGGGTGATTGTAGATACCGATGTGCTGATTGAGGCGGCGCGTGGCGTTGACGACGCGGTTACGTGCCTTGAACAGATCGAAAACCAAGCATCTCTGGCAATCACTGTTATCAGTGAAATGGAACTCGTGATTGGTTGTCGCAACAAAGCAGAACTGCGTACACTCGATAGATTCCTATCGCGCTTTCAGGTGTTGAAGCTGAACGAACCCATCTCCGATATTGCTAAGGACTTGTTGCGTCGCTACAGATTGAGTCATGGATTATTGATTGCAGATGCGTTAATTGCCGCTACTGCTCTTGCGTACGATATCCCCTTTGTCACCAAGAATGAACGTGACTATCGCTTCATTGCTGGATTACGTTTGCTTCCCTATCCACAACCGTTTGGCACTTCGAAAACCTAACGAACATCGTCCCCAACAGTGTGACAGCGCGCGATTGGAAGATACTTGCAATTTGTCCGCTGTTTCGGCAGAGCCCACGGCGAAGCCTTCGGTGGGTTCAGGGCTTTCGTGAGCGCTCAACCGAACGGCAAGCCCTGCGCGGTCTAGATTAGCCGACGGTGGTCAGCTGCGGGTAGTTGAGGCGGCGACTTCCAGTCGCCAAACCCCGCACTAGTAAGAAAGAATGAGTTGAATTTGACTTGCCCAATCGCCACGCGTATAATTCAGGTGTGAGTTAGCGGGACATTGGGTCAATTGGTTTGCACTCGTTGAATGAGGTGCCCGTGATTCGTTTTGCTGACCGTTCAATTGATTTTCGCGGTCACGTCACAAGCACTTGTTGACGCGTGTTTGCGCGCGCGTCCAAGTGCTTTTTTTGTTTGTGGACGCGAAAGAGCGCGAAAGAAGCGCGAAAGGGCGCGGAGCGCGAAAGAAACGCGAAAGGGCGCGAAAGAGTGCAAAGGAATCCCTATGGCGATTCAAAAGTGGAAGGAGGGATGTAGAAAAGTGAACACGGTGTTTGTATTGTATTCTGGGACGGTATCCCCCACAAAGTGATACCCGGCTACTTTATAGCGGGTATCACGGGAAAGTGCCGTGATACCCGTCGGAAAATGTAGCGTGGAACGTAAGTTTCGCGCCATGCCGTTGCAAGTCGGGAACGCAACGGAAGCGCGTGATTCGCTATGCGGAGGTGCGTTATGTTCTCCCGTGTGTTACGAACCGCTACGCTCCTTGCACTATTGCTGTCACTGACTCAAGGTGTGACATCGCCTACACCACAAACCGCAATAGCACAAGGTGGGAATGTTGAACAAGTAACCAAACTACGGCGGCTGGCTATTGCTACTGGACGTGACCCGAATCGTTTGATCTTGGCGGATGAATCCACTCTAACGCTACACAACGGCAGACAAATCACTGGCTTGAAAGCGGTTGACCGCTTCACGGGTGAAATTGTTGGCGCAACATTTGAAGGCGACAAGGTCGTAGATGCAAAATCGTTGCGGGCGGAATCCGCCGCACAATGGCGCGCCACACACGGCGCATTAACGCCAGACTTGGTCAAGAAACTGGCAACGCTCAAGCCCGATGATCGGATCCGCATCGCGGTCTGGTTAGTGGCTGAAGTGAATCCATTGCCCAAGCCTGAACGTTTACCTCCATCCCGCGAGACAGTGACAGAATTTACCAAAGATTCTCGGTCAACATCTGTGATCCAAGCATCTTCTGACACAACGAAACAACCTGCACAACCTGTTCCCCCAGAACAAGTGCCTGCCGAAGTCAGAGTGCGTCTGCAACGTGCGGTCTTGAGTTCGCCACCGCCGTCGTCTGCCATTGCGCCGAAATCGGCAGAAGCGATCAAACAGAAGGAAGATTCGTTGCCGCCAGCCGTTTTGCCATCGTCATTGTCAGCGGAACAGGTGAAGGTTTTCCAACAACGCAATACGGATACTTTGCGCGCGCAAATCGCGCCTGTCCGCAAGCGTTTCTTGAGCCAGATGCACGCGCGCGGATTGACGGTGGAATATGCGAGCGAGATTGTGCCAATGGCATATCTGGAACTCACGCGCCGACAGGTGGAAGAGTTGGCATTCTTGCCAGAGATTGAAGCAATCTACGATGTGCCAAACATTGCAGGTCCATTGCTTTCAATTGCGCGTCCAACCCAGAATGCCGATTTGATCAACAGCGTCGGTTACACTGGTACTGGCATCAGTGTTGCTGTGGTCGAAGGCGAGCGGATTTACACAGCCAATCCGTATTTATCAGTCGCAGGCGCATTTGATGCGTCACAACCCACTGCTGATCATCCAACTGCTGTGGGCGGTATTATTGCGAGCACACATCCAACCTATAGGGGCTTGGCATCTGGCGCATCACTTTATAGCGCAAACGGCAGTTACACCAACTTTGGCGTAATGTCTGCCGCCATAGATTGGGGCTCAACAAATGCGCGAGTTCTCAACAACAGTTATTTTTGGCAGGACGATGGAGGTAGTTCAGCATTCTTCACCATAGATCGTCACCTGGACTATATTGTCCGTTACAATTACGATTTTGTGACCGTAGCGGCAGGAAATTTCGGAGGTGCCCCTTGCCCTGTCAGACCTTTTGTTATTTCTCCTGCCAAAGGCTACAACGTGATGTCAGTAGGCAATTACGAAGACAACGATACACTGGGATGGTCTGATGACTCGATGAATTCATGCAGTAGTTTTGGCGATCCGCGTGGCGATAGCACGAGTTACTCGCACGCCAAGCCCGAGGTCGCGGCAGTCGGTTCAACCATCAGCAGTACGCTCCGTTCATCCGTACCCGCAACGGCGATCGGCCCCGTTGGCAGTGGCACCAGTTACGCGGCACCGATGGTCGCCGCACTCGCGGCAGACTTGATCGGTGCGAATACCAGTCTCGCGATTTATCCCGAGTCTCTGCGCGCAATCATTATGGCGACTGCCTTGCACAATATCGAAGGCGATGCGCGTTTGAGCGACCGTGATGGCACAGGCGGCATCGTCGCTTCGGCGGCGATCAAAACAGTCGAACGCGGAGATTGGTCGAGTCAATCTATCACCAGCACTGCCAGTTTTCCCAAAACCTTCTACGCGTATGCCTCCAAAGGTGAGCGTGTGCGTTTCGTCATCAACTGGCTCTCCAACCCCAATGACACATACACAAGCGATGTGTTGCCTGCTGACCTGGATTTGACGGCGTATCGCGCGGATGGTACGACCTTTGTCCAAAGTTCCGCCAGTTTCGGCAATCCATTCGAGATCGTGGATTTTGTCGCACCTGCCTCGGAAACCTACGTCTTCCGCGTAACGACATTCAGTTATTCAGGCGGGCTCACCTATCTCGGGACAGCATCGTGGCGCGGCACGACGCGCTTACCTCCTAATTCGGGTTACAACTATGGCGCCGCGCCTCCACCATTGGGCGAACATTTCTCGGTCTATCCCACCGATTGGTCACCTACGAAT
>JAOACU010000297.1 GCA_026417715.1 Anaerolineae bacterium
GTGTTGTATCAACCCGTCAAAGGCACGCGTCCGTTCGCGATCGCCGATGATCCGTGCTTGCGCGCGTTCGTGAAAATTTTTTACGAGGAATGGTTGCCGCGTCGCGATACACCCGCCGCGCTTGTCATTGATGAGATTCATCGTTTGATGCCAAAGGACGCGCCGCTCTCCGCCAACGCGGCGGAGACCGCGACGTTGATTGCGGAGGCGTTCAAGGATTGGGCGGAGCGCAAACTCGTCATCGCCGCCGCCACGCAAACGTTGCGCGATTTGATTGGAAGCAACTTGGGCACTGCGCTCCAAAAATTTCGCACGGTGGCGTACTTTCAAGTGGGACCCGAAGATCGCGCGATGTTAGAGGAAAAGGGCTATGCGCCCGCGCTTATTGCCGAAATCATCGGCGCGCGACGACGCCCGCGCGGCTTTTGCGTGTTGGTAATGCCCGATGGCTTTTACACCACGCTGAAAATTTTGGTAACGCCCGAAGAGCGCGAAATCATTCAGCGACTCGATGTGGAAGAGACAGCGGACGCGACGCCGCAGTTGGTGTTGGGTTGACCAGAATTAGGTCAAGTGTTATACTCTCTCACTGAGGGTGATCGAAAATGGTGTATCCAGTATCTTTACCCGCCAAGTTAATGCGCGACCTCCAAATGATTGCTGCGCGCGGCGGCAAACAGCCCGAAGAACTCATTCGTCAAGCCGTGCAAGATTTTGTTCGTCAAGAGATCGTTGCAGCGGACGAACGCGCGCGCTCACAGCAGTTGCACGCGCGTATCAAAGCCCATCTACGCCGACGTAATCCCGCGTTGCAACGACGACTTTCACCGCGCGCGTTAGAGAAAGAAATGGATCGTCTCTCTGCCAAGATCGCGCGCGGGCTACCTTTTACCACGTGGCAACAAGCGGACGCTTTTATGCGCGGCAAGGATCGGTATGATTCTCTGCGATAGCAATATCTTTACGCATTTACTCACGTGGAACAAGAAGGATTTTGTTGGACGCACCTCGATTCGCGTGATGACACCTCGAGAATATCTCGCCTGATGCGCCGCTCTAATTTTGCCCCGCCCAATCTTGATGCTTTTGCCTTCAGTTTACTTGTTGCGATCGCGCTACTCGGTTTCTGGTTACTTGCCTCTTTGGTCAACGATGTCGCATTCGTCTCTCTTGCGCAGCCGACATCTATGCCCACGCCAACCTCACCCACAACGCGCACGCTGAGCGAATCACCGACAAGCACGCGCACGCCTACACTCGCGCCCGCCGTTACTCCAACCGCAACAGTATTGCCGCGCGTGTACCTCTTGCCCTTGCGTCGCGTCTTTGCGATTGGGCAAGCGCAACCGCAAAGTGATGCGCCGTTCTTGTTGTATGAAGCAGGCAACGACGAATTTCAAATGATTGCGCAACAAGGCGCGTACGTGCGCTTGCAAACGCTCGACGCGCGCATCAATTTCTGGACGACGCGCGATAGCGTTTCGACAATTCCGCCCGCGCCCGCACAGTACGATTACAGCGCGCGTGACAAGACCGCGCGTCTCGCGTCGAGTGGTTTTGCCTGCTTGCGTACCGAAATGCCCGCGCCCGTGTTCGCGATGTGCCAGCCGTTACCCGAAGCATCGTCCGCGCGCATCATCGCCAAAATCACGGCAGGGCATATCGTCTTTTATCTCGTCGAAATCAACGGCAAGCAGTACTTGGTGCCGCCCGAAGCGATTTTTTGACGGAGGACAGATGACGGAGGACGGAGGCGTTTGTCGTCCGTCGTCCGTCTTTATAAGGAGAAAAGTAATGACCACACGTATCCGAACCGCCATCATCGGCACAGGCAAAGTGAGTCACATTCACGCGCGCGCACTCGCCGCACTCGACGAATCGGAATTTGTCGCCGTGTGTAGTCGCGATGCCACGCGCGCCGCCGCGTTTGCACGACAATACAACCTCCAACCTTACACCGATGTTGCCACGATGATTCGCGACGCGCGCGTGCAAGCCGTGATTGTGTGCACGCCGCATCCTGCGCACACGGCACCCGCGATCCAAGCCGCGCACGCCGGCGCGCACGTTCTCGTCGAAAAACCGCTCGCTGTGACACTCCAAGACTGTGATGCGATCATTTCTGCCGCGCGCGCGGCACGCGTGAAACTGGGTGTGGTGAGTCAGCGACGCTGGTATCCGCCGGTGCAACGCGTGCGCGCGGCGATTGATGCGGGCAAAATCGGCAAGCCGATTCTGGGAATGGTGACGATGCTCGGTTGGCGCGATGAAGCGTACTATCGCTCTGATCCTTGGCGCGGCAAGTGGATCGAAGAGGGCGGCGGCGTGCTCGTCAATCAGGCACCGCATCCACTCGATTTGTTGCAATGGTTTATGGGTCCCATCGCCGAAGTGTTTGCCTACTGGGACAATCTCAACCATCCGTACATCGAAGTCGAAGACACGGCGGTTGCGGTGATTCGATTCAAAAACGGCGCGCTCGGTTCGATTGTCGTCAGCAATTCGCAAAAGCCGGGGTTGTATGGCAAAGTGCACGTGCACGGTGAAAACGGCGCGTCGGTTGGAGTGCAAACGGATGGCGGCGCAATGTTCATCGCGGGAATGTCAACGGTGCAAGAGCCACCCATCAACGATGTGTGGACAGTGCCGGGGGAAGAGCACTTGCTTGCGCAGTGGCAAGCGGAGGATCGCGCGACGTTTGAGCGCGTGGATACGACGACGTACTATCATCAATTGCAAGTGCACGATTTTTTGCGCGCGATCATTGAGGATCGTGAACCAGCGGTGAATGGTGAGGAAGGACGCAAGACGGTCGAGTTGTTCACAGCGATTTATCGCTCACAACGCGATCGGCGTCCTGTGACATTTCCACTTCCAGACCTGTGAGGTTTGCAAGACCTCACAGGTCTTTTTGTTTACGGCAGAATCGTCGTATGTTTTGGTATGGCTTTAGGGGACAAGAATCTGTTCGTCTTCAGAGAGTCCAGACACAATTTCGGTATAGTTGGTACCGTTGGCACCCAGTCGGACGGGGACGCGTTCCCACTTGCCTTCGCGCAACACCATTACGTAGGAGGTCAAACCATCTTGTTGAATTGCTTTGGTTGGTACCAACAAAACATTATCTTTCGACCCACGCACAAATGCCACATCTGCGCCCATTCGTAACGTGGCTGGCACCTCAGCAGGTTTATCAAATCCGATCAACACACGATAGACGTTCTTGCCTTGATAGATGGATGCCTGCGAGGCAACTTCTTTCACTTTGCCCCAAAAAGTTTTGTCAGGAAAACCATCCAAGACGACGCGCACTGCTTGTCCAAGCGAAACTGAGGCAATATCCGCTTCGGGTACATTGGCTTCGATGTTGAGTTGTTTGGGATCGGCGAAGGTGCCAATCGGTTCGTACGATTCGACCCACTCACCCACGCGGCGATCAATCGAGACGACCAAGCCATCGAACGGCGCGACGAGTTTTGTACTGGCATATCGTTCTTGAAGATAGGTAACGCGTTGTTGCCAGTACTGCAATTGCTTTTGATACAGTTCGATGTCAAGCGCGGTGATTTGCTGATTCGTTCTTAGATCGTTGAGTTCGGTAGTGTAGCGACGCACATCGGCGTCTGCATCCAGATACGCATTGTATTCGCTAAGTGCGCGCGCATGATCAGCCGCCGTAGGCGCCTTGAGCCGATACATCTGCCAACGTTGATCACGCAGTTCGATATAGCGTGGCAACAAGTTGGTGAGCATCTCGATGCGTGCGTTGTATGACGCGAGG
>JAOACU010000298.1 GCA_026417715.1 Anaerolineae bacterium
ATCTTGAAAGTCGCGGGCATTGCGGCTTGCCCGATCGCCGTCGTGAGATTGAAATTATTGATGATCGTTTGGAACCCAGAGCCCGAATCTATTTCAACCGTGATGTATTTGGTGGCTCCGGCAGAGATCGTGATGCGCGCGCGCTTGGCACCCGCGCGGCTACCGGTTGGGATCGTCACGCTCCCACGCGTCAGATAGTTAAATCCGGTATTCAAATTGCCCGAACCGCGAATCGTGACTGAGTTGGGCCTTTGTCCCGGACACGATGGATTGCAATCGCCAGCGCCGGTATTCGAGAAATTGCCATGCTCGTCAAAGCCGATGCCAACATAACCATTGGTGACACCGGGGGTGGCAGCGCCAGTATCCCTCGAATAGCCAAGCGATCCACCGGGCGCACCAACCGTTGGAGCAGCCGTCGCGCCGTCAATCAAGTAAAAACTAAATCCATCCGCGCCACTGCCGCCGTAGGTAGCATACGTGAAGGTGGCGCGTACACCATCCGTACTTGGGAATGCAGTGTTGTAAATCGCAGAACCGGCTTGGTTGCCCGTCGCGCTGGTCAAGCGCAGCCAACCGTTGCCATTACCTTCGTTGTTGGGAGAGGCGCTACACGCCGCACCGCCAGTGTTGTTTGCTGTCAAGCAAGCACTCCCAATCAGAGTCCAGTTAGGTGCCGTGCCATTACGGAATGTTTCGCTGATCGTCACTTTGGGCGCGGCAAAGGTCGCGGTCGGTGCCGCGCTCGCCAGCAAGACCAGCAACATCAACAGTGTGAATAGCCCTGCAAGTTTACCAATCGTGCGGAAAAAGTGTGCGTTCATTTTTCTGTCTCCTCTGACAAAGATCTTAATCGGTTTACAAAATCGGATAAGACGAAAAATTGTGGGATGATGTTCGCGCTCCTCCTTACAAAAAAAGACAAACACCTATTGCCGGAAAAATCCGACGCCAGGTGTTTGTCCAAATGGATTTGCCAAGAATGATCGGGACTCGCGTCGTTCCTTAATGGAACGGAGGTGGCAGATTTTCCCTGCGGCAAGCGCACTGGATCAAAAATTCAATTACATTATACCCTCCCCCCACGCGATTTTGTCAAACGCAGGGTAATTTATCTCACACAAGTATATCCAATTCCGCGCTTTTTGTCAGTCTCTTTATTAACATATCAAATGTTAACTTATTAACAGACACGTCGGGTAATTTGTGGTATAATAAAAGCCCCCGAATAGAATTCAGGGGCGCGTGCAGGCGCAAACCCGCTCAAGTGGGTTACGCCCGTACGCGCATCGGCTTCGATTTTCACCTTGTTGCGCTACTGATTCCCAATGATGTGCAGTCAACTATGCCACACCTCCAATCCGCGCCATTCGATTGTGCTACGTTCTTGAAACAAGTGCCGCTCTTTGCCAATTTGGACGAAGAGCGACTGCGCGCGCTTGCCAACGATTTCCACTTGTTCACCTACCCGCGCGGCAACATCATCTTCCATCAAGGCGAAATTGGCAGGACGTTGTTCGTCGTCGTGAGCGGCAAAGTCCGCATCTACTCCACCACACCTGAAGGTGGCGAGACGACGACGAACATTTTCGCACGTGGCGACATCTTTGGCGAATTTTCGATTTTCGATGGACTGCCGCGTTCGTCCACTGCCAAGACGCTGACCAAGTGCGAACTGTTGCAAATCACTGACGAGGCATGGCTGCGCCATTTCCGCGCCTCGCCTGAATTAGCCCAAGCCACGGCGCGGATGCTCACACTCAAAATACGCTGGACCGCCACCATCGCCGAAGCGCTCGCGCAAGGGGACGCGGTCAATCGGCTGATCCGTATGTTGTTGTTGTACGTGGAACAATTTGGGGAAGCGCAAGGGGATGGGAGTTATGTTCTGGATTGGGGGCTGTCGCAATCCGATCTCGCGACGTTGTTGGGGGTGCGCCGCGAGTGGCTGAATCAGATTTTGAGCAAGTGGCAAAAGCGCGAGTTGTTGATTCTTGAGGAGGGCAAAGTTACAATTCCAAATTTGCCGCGTTTGTTGGCGGAACGCGACGCGCTGGCGCGGAGGCAGTGGAGCAATAGGACAGTGGGACAGTAGGACAGTGAGGCAGTAGGACAGTGGGACAGTAGGACAGTGAAACAGTCTCACTGTCCTACTGTTTTACTGTCTCACTGTTTCACTGGTTTCAGCGCGATGACCGAAAACAAGAACATCGCACCGTAAATCGCAAAGAGCAACACGTAACCTAGCCCGGCGATACTGGGAACGTTCACGGTGAAAAAGTCGGCGATGGGTCCGCCGATGTACGCGCCCACCGCGCCCGCACCTGCACCCGCGAGATTCGAGATGCCCAAATAGCGCGCGGCTTCGGCTTTGGGAACGAGTTGTGTGCCGAGTGCCCAATTCGCCGTATAAAACATTCCCGTCGCCGCGCCGATGAATGCCGCGCCGACGAAGATCATTGTCAGGTCAGGCACGATCAAGGCAATCACCACACCGAACGCGGCAACGATACCAGCGAGTGCCACCACGCGCTTGTGCCCAAAGCGATCACTCAACCAACCTGTGACAAGCGCAAAGATCAAAACAAGGATACCAAGCACCAACAGCAGATTCGCCGCCGGCCCCGCCGCCTGTTCGCGCACCAAGCCGAGTCGTCCTTGCAAAAAGTACACCAAGAACGACGAGAGGTTGATCGCGCTGACCAGAAACGCCAAGCGATTCACGACCCACCACGTAAACGAGGGATTCGCGCGCGCCGCTTCGCCGATACTGATGCGTACACTCAACCATACTCCCAACGCAACCGCCACCAGCATCGCGGCAAAACCAGCCACACCCAACGCGATCAGCAAGAGAGTGACATCTTTGACACCCACGAGCCACGCGCCGAGCGCGCGCATCGTTTCGCCGAGACCGAGAATGATGATCGTGAACAGCGCGGTCATCGCCACCAGTCGCGCAAAGGGTGTCCAATCGAGTGCAGGTAATTTTTCGCGCAACGGTTCTTCGCGCACGAGGAGTGTGATCAGCATACTGAGTACGATGACGATGCTCATCACCACGATCCCGCCAAGCATATTGCCCGCGCCGATCAAGCGTCCAATCGTGAACGAAATGATGATGAGCGGTAGCGGTACCTCGAACACGGCTTTGATCGCCGAAAAGCGACCGCGCTGATCTTCGGGCACTAGATCGGGAATGAGACCTTGTTGCGCCGCGTGCGCCGCGTTCGTCGCCACTTGGAGCAACAGGTACATCGCGAACAAGAACCAAAAGCCATCCAGCCCACTCAAGCCAGCGGAAAACGCAATCGCCGCGATGAAGACGAGATCGCCGAGTGTGCCGCCCAAGATGAATGGACGGCGACGTCCCCAGCGCGAGGTGTTACGGTCACTCAGCAAGCCCCAGAACGCTTGCGCAAGAAGCGCGACCATCAAGCCCCACAAACGAATCGTGCCATAGTAGGTGGCTTTTTGCGCTTCACCCACAAAGCGTTCGACGAGGAGTGGAATGACGAGCGGCGCCATCGTGTTCGAGAGCGTCGAAAGAGCAAGAAAGTAAATGTTGATGGTGATGTAGTCATACCACTTGAAAAATGGTTTCATCTCCTTTCCTCCTTGAAATGGACGAGTGACGAAGGATGAAAGACGAAAGCATTCGGGTAGTGCTACAAAAGTAATGCTGGCAAGGCAACTTGTCACGCTGAGCCCTTCCTTACGTCAGGGTAAACTCCGCGAAGCGTCTCGCAAAGTGCTTTGAGAGATTCTTCGG
>JAOACU010000299.1 GCA_026417715.1 Anaerolineae bacterium
GTTCTTGGCGAGGTCGTAGTTAATGCGATTGGCGTTGAACAGGCGCGCGCCCTCTGAGAGCGGCAAGCCCTCGCGGAGGGCGAGACGGTGAAGATGCTCGGACTGAATATGCTTGAACATATCGCCGCTGATGGCGTTGACGGTAGTCAACGTCGGTTTGCCATCGGGTTTGTGAACGATGGTCACCATACGCGTGGTGATTTGATTCCCCTCACCGCCCTCGTTGTTGAGCGAGTGCATATCGAGGATAGCGCGGCCAGAGATGGAAAGAGAGTAAATGGATTGAGTAGCCATAGGATTTTTCTCCTTAATCAAGTTATTGGGTTTCGGTTTCCTCGCGGGGATCGCCCGCGTATCCGTACGCGACCAGCAGATTGCCCACCAGTTCCGAACCGAATTTATCCACCAAGCGGGTGATGTCATCCAAGTCGCTGGTGCGAATGTTCTTTCGGCGCTGCTGTCTCTTGCTTTCAAATTTCTGGGCATTTTCCTGATTGTATTCGTGAACGAAACTGCCTAGGGCGGCGAGAAATTCTTTTGGATAAGCCGCCTTGCGTTTGAGTTCCATTCCCAGCCCATAGCGCACGTCATAGAGCGCATCTCCCTTCTGTTTGAGATACTGCGGGATGACAGTGCTGTGGCGAAGGGCATAGGCGATGTTGCGGAATCCTTCGTTTTCCAGAATTTCAATTAGTTGGGGTTCTGTACCCATAATCAGCCTCCTTAGATTGCCTGTGGTGAACTTTTTCACCCAGAAATGCGCTTGTTCCAATTCGTGGGTAAGATACTGACTGTAACCCACCGCGAAATCAAAGAACGCATCGAGTTGCTGACCCGACAGGAAATCGCGATAGCGCACGAGCAAGTTGTAGCCATCGCTGCGTTCTTCGTCAATGTTGCGAATGACTCCAAGATGTTCTTCGATCACCTCCTTGAGTTCTTGCACGCGTTGGCGCGTTTTCACTTCGCCCGTCCAACGCGGTAAACTAATGAAACCCAGATTCATCATCGTGTACGCGTTGCGACTCAGCATTTTGTATGTTGTCACATGCAAACCCGCGACCACATCTTCGGGACCACGCCCCTCGAAATCCAATTCGTCTTGCTGTCCCGCTTCGCTATGTTCAAGTAAAACTTGCGTGTAAAGCAAGGACGCGATGATGTCCATCTTGACCGATGTGTCGTTCCACAGACGTTCGGAAAATTTCTTAAAGACGCCATCGTGGGCGTCGAGCGTTAGCGCAATCGGCGCGAGCACGTACGCTTTGCGGTCATCGCCGTTCCGTACCATTCGCGGCACCATACACTTCCACAACCCAACCGCTTTGAGAAACTCGATCAGCCAGAACGAATCGAGATTGCCCATTGCCAACACATCGGCTTTGGTGCGGTTTTGTCCCTTGCCTTGAATCGGATTGAAAAGTTGCGAAGCAGTAAATCTGATTTTGAGTCCGTCGTGCGGAACCGCATCCGCCCACTCTTTGGCGATTGCCTCTACATTGGCATCAGGCGTCGCCGCGAGTTTGAGAATCGTCTTGAGATTCTCAGTAAAGTGTTTACGCGTGGCGTGCCATTGCAAGATCGCCGCGTTGTAAATCTGAATGGCTTGCATTTTGCGCTCGCCTACAAACGCCATCGTCCAAAATTCGGGCGTAGGTTTCAAATCCTCCAGTTGGGCTTGGAGTTGAGTGTCTTCCCGCGCGGCGCGGTTGGCAGTCTTTTTGAGCGTCTCTTGCGTTTTTTGGTACGCACGGAATCGTTCCCAGCCCTCATCCAAATCGAGCGCATCTTTTTCTTTGATTGGCTGACCGCGCGTGCGAATTGGTTTGATCAGCGGAAAGAAATCACATTTTTCGATCCATTCGTCACGCAATTCCGTTGGCAGTTCGATGAGATAGTACGGTCCTGCATCGCGAATCCAAACTTTTTGTCCCGACCAACGTTTGGTTGATTGCTCGATAATCTCGCTCAACACTGTCGCAAGGCCGTACGCGGCAAGGGTGTCCGCATACGTGCCAGTGGATTTTGGCATAAAGTAAATCTTTTGAAACATTGTTTATGATTCCTCCTGTGATTCGCCGTCGGACATTCGCAATGCCCGCACGATCAAAAAGTACGCCAGCCACCACTCTCGCGCGTCGTCACCCCGAAGAATCTGTTTCTCTAAATCTGTTTGTGGCGCGGACGAGAGCAAAGTGTTCACTACCTCGTAGTTTGCCCCGATTCCTGCGTTCTGCATCGCCGCAAACAGTGCATCGCGCGCGGTGTTTTCAAGACGGTATTTTTCATCGAAGGAATTTACCTGCGCGCTGTGATGCCGCGCGATTGCCGAGAGCGTGATCTTGCGTAATGCCTCGCGCGCATCGGGCGTGTCGCTGAAAAACGCGTTGACGATTTTGGAAACGGCAATTGCACCTTCGCCCGCGTGCGGTGGACGTTTGAAGCGAATCGTCTTGGCGCTTTGACGATGCGCTTCGGTTTCACAGTGCGTGTGCGCAATCATAAAGTTGGGATCGGTCACCGGTTCGCCAATCGCCTCTTGATATTTGCGTGCCCACTTTTGCCAGCGCGCGTCCAGTTTGCCTACGTCGTGACAGGCAACCGCCAGACGCGTCGCGCGCTCGATACTGCCACTTTGCCACCCTTGCACTTGCTCCAATCGTTTGGCTGCAAATTGCAAACGGTCGCGCCACTCGGATTCAAACACGCGCCTCATCTTGCCAACGTGTGTAGCATAGTCTTCCAACTGGTAAGTGAATTCGTCTTTGCGTGGTGGGCGCGGCGCAGGTTCGTTCAAATCATTGCGCGTCGGATCGCCGTTTGCGCTGAATCGAAAGCCGACTTGGTCATCGTACTCGACGAAGGCGGGATGTACAACCAAGAGAGGTGAGCACGTGAAATGTTCTTCCTCCCACGCAGAATGCCACTTGTATTCGATTCTAGCGCGCGAGTCTTCTTCCTTGTTTGTGGAATCTTCTTCAGGATACTTGAAAACCCAGTCGAGTCCTTTTTCGCGTTGCCACATTCGCAGTTCTTCGCGCTTGCCCAAGAGTGTGCCGATGTAAAGCGAAAAGCCGCGATAACGAAACGGATTGTCGAGTTGGGTAGGATCGCTGTGAACAAGAACCGTGCGCGAATCGTTAGAATCGCGAATCAAGTCACGCCGCACGCCGATCTCGCCGAGAATCATCGCGCTCTGAATCTTGTCCCAGATTTCGCGTTCACCTTCGCGCATCGAGCAAAGTAATTCGCGATCGGCTTCGGTGTGCACCTCGTCAATCACCTGTTGCTCACCTTGAAAATCAAGCACCGCGCCGTCGCGCGCAAGAAAGGCGTACCACGCTTTCTTGCATAATTCGGCTTCGATGCCTGTGTAGGGCACAAAATTGCGTTCGCCTTTTTGGTTCAATTCCACGTCATAAATGAACACATCCCCGTGTTCGTTCTCAAACCGCGCACAACGCCCCGCACGTTGAAAGATCGCGTTCGCCGGCGCGATTTCCGTGTGCAGATTCTCACAGGTAATATCCAAGCCCACTTCGATCACTTGGGTAGCGACGAGAATCAAGTTTGGCTCCGTCCATTGGCTCTTGTGCTTGCCAAACTGCGCACGAATGAATTCCTCTTTGGTTTTGCGATCGGAAGCAGTGAATCGCGCATGGAGCAAAATCACTTGCGCATCGCCGCGTTGGGGATGATCGCGCAGTTGCTCGAACAACGTTTGGGCGCGCTCCACCGTGTTGCAGATGGCGATTGAACGCTTTT
>JAOACU010000300.1 GCA_026417715.1 Anaerolineae bacterium
GAATGCTTGCCGTCGCGCGCAGCACCTTGCGCTGAAAGGGCGTCATCGCCGACCAATCGAGTGGAAGAGTGAACGCACGACGCTTGCCTTCGGCGTACTCGATAAGTTCGCGCGTGATGTGCGATGGCGCGGCATCCACGAGTGTAGCATCGGGAAACGCGCGTCTCAATCCAGTGAGCACCTGTGCGCGCGTGGAACGAAGTTCCAGTGCCGCCAAACCACGTTCAGAAAACGCTACACCTATCCAACCAAGTCGTGTTTCAAAAACAGCAAGATTCATTTTTCTACCCCTTTGGCTGATCGCTAACCGCTGACCGCTGACCGCTGATTGCTGATCGCTTTCTCACGTAGAGCAATTTTTCCACGCGCGCGACGATTTCGTTTTTCTCGTCCACCACCTCGACCGTAAACGTGGGTTCCACTTTTTCGCCGCGATCTGCCGCCGCGCGAATCTCGGCGATGCGTTCGGGTGGGATGTGAAATGTCGCGTACACGGTGCCACGCCCGGGGCGAATGAATTGGATGTGTGCGGCTTTGTCCCACACGATATACTCATCGCCGAGCGCGTGCATCAAAATCAGCATAAAGAACGGATCGCACATCGCGTACAGCGTGCCGCCAAAATGTGTGCCAACGGCGTTGAGGTTGCGCCACCCAAGTTTCGATTGCACACGAATCGTCAACAAGTCGGGCGCGTAGTCAACGACGCGAATGTTCATTCCAAGAAACGGGGGATACCAGTTGATCCATTTGAGCAGACGTGTGAGGTTTCGACGCATCGTGCTCCTTGAGACGGAGGACGAAAGACGAAAGTATTTTTCGTCCTTCGTCTTTCGTCATTAGACTTTATGCGAAATAATTTTTCTCCACGAAGGACACGAAGAACCACCAAGTTTCTATGATTTTTTTCGTGACCTTCGTGTTCTTAGTGGACGGAAATCCTTATTTCGCATAATGTCTATTAGTCATCCTTCGTAGTGCGTGGCGGTGACGCGGGGAAGGACGCGCGTGGGACCGCTAAAGTAGATAACAATGCGTTGACCGGCAGGCAGACGTCGGACGCGCAGTGTGGCGAACGATTGCAGTTCACCGCCACCGCGCAAGATGTATTCCACATCGCTCAGTACGCGCAAATGACGAATCTTGGTCACGTCTGTATCGGGAAATTCCAAGACGATTTTGACATTGTGCGCGGGTGCTGTACCGCGATTTTCGACCACCACGCCACCAATGACGATCAGATCGGGAATTTCGTACGGCGGAAGAATGATGTACGTTAATTCAGGTGTGGGAGTACGCTGTCCAAGTAACGCCACCGCCATGCCTCCTTGCCGGTTTCTGGTGGCTATTGTAGCATGAATGAGTGCACAAAACAAGTCGAGGCGCAAATCATTGTGCGCCTCGACCTCTCGAAAGATTTTTTCTTAACCAGATTATCCAATGTACGTCAAGTGCGTGTTAACCTCAGTGGGATGAACTTTGTGATACACGCGCCGATTTTGTTTGCGCATGGCTTCGATCATCGGAATCGGTTCAAAGTCGGTGATGAGCAAGATGTACCGATCGGGTTGGAGTTGTGGTAACAACTGATTGACGTGTTGGAGTGGTACTTCGCCGCGTTTTAATAATTCACTCCCATTCACGACGAACTGTGGCTCGCCCTCGATCCATGCAGGATCACTCTCGGCGCGCGGAGGCGGAGGAGCAAAGGTGGGTGTTTCTGCACGTAGTTCAGGTAGTCCCACTTCACGCCGAAGCATATTGACAAATTCCGTCACCTCCAGCCCACCGATTTGTGCGACGCGTTCGAGTGTTGCCAACTGCCCGACGGTGCGACGCAACACTGGATTTTTCAAGTTGGCGAATGGCGGGGCTAGGCGTACGATTTTATCTTCAAGCGTGGGGTATGCCTTCAGCACATCGAATAGTTTGCTACGACTGGTGATTTCCATGGTTCTTACTCCTGCACGGTGTCGTCATAGGTCAGTAGGCGTCGCTCGCCTTGCAAGGCGCGCACTTCGGTCAAGTCTTGGGTCACTTCGAGGGTGCCAAGATATTCGCCACGTTCGTTACGCACGGCATAGTAACAGATGTACACCAATTTGCCGCGAAAGTTGATCCAAAAACGCGCGCGATTTTGCTTGCCCGCTTTGAAATCGCGCAGAATTTGATTGACGATGTGCACACTTTTGGGCGGATGACAGTATTGCACTTTGCGTCCCAGAATCGCACGCGAACGATCAAAGATGCGATCCTTGCCGGGGCTAAAGTAGCGGACCGTATCCTCCTTGTCCACAAACGTCAAGTCGAAAGGCATCGTGCTGAACACACCAATCAGTTCTTCCAACGTAAAACTTCCCGTCGGCATTTGCACGCGTCCATTGGCGGCGACCGTCTTGCGAATTTCTTTGTGCACTCCTCCTTCGGGAACCCATTCGAACTGTGGTGCATACAGGCAATAGCCGTACTCGTCGCTTTGTAAGTAGATTTCGTACCAGTCCTGTTCGGTGAGTAGATTGAGCGCGGTAGGGAAGAGAATCTTCTCTTCCTTGTACACCATATCGTCCACCGCTTCGATGCTAGGCGTAACCGCCAATAAGTTATATGCTTTGGCTTCGGCAGCGGTGATGCTTTCGACTTGTTGCAGACCCGCAATCGTTTGACGCAAGAGTTCGCGCACTTCGTCATCCTTGCCCCACATCACGGTTGAGGGACCGGGAAGATTGTTCTTCTCAAAGTAGGGAAACAGCAAATACTCTTTGCGCCGATAGTGCTTGTCCACATCCATCAGGTTGTTGAGGTGTCCTTGAATCGCGCGCATCAGTTCGGTGGCATCTTGGTCGTCGGGGAGGGCGTCCACTTGCTTCATCAATAGACGAATCTGCGCCGTCGTTTTGGTCAGTTCACGATTCTCTTGCACAAAGGTATGTACGGGATGCCCCGGCACCGTGTTCGGTGTCTCTTGCAAGTCGAGATGCTTCTTCAAGACGCGCGTGTGCGCATCGCATAATTGTTGGATACTCTCGGCAGGAATGCCTTCGTGCATCAATTGCACTTCCATTAGAAACACATCGCTATAATCTGCTTCGTCGAGCAGCGTTTCTAACTGTGCCTTGACGCGTTCTTCGGCAACACCGGAATGCAACTGCCGAATGAGCGTCTTCATAATCTCGATGCGCTGTTGACGATTGTTGATCAACTCACTCATTGTTAACTCCTACAAACTATAGATGTTTGCAAATACTCACTGCCAAAATATGATGAACAGAACAGTAAACACGCTAGAGACGATCAACTGGCGTACGCCAATTGCTGTAGGACGCATTTGGACGGCAGGACGAAGAGTACCGTAGAGGGTTTCCAGCCACTGCCACGCAAACGCCAGCCACACCCCACGCGGAATCCATCCAACGGTGCCTAGCGCAAGGGCTAAACCTACGTTGAACGTCGCGTAAAGTAACGCACGCCAGGCAGGACGCAGACGTTCAAGTATCGTGTCGGGCACATCCCGCCATTCGCGTTGCGCTAAACGTAGATAAACGTACACGATTGACGCCGCAGATTGCAACCAGCACAACAACCACCATAGCTTCCGGCGGAGGTGGAGGCGGCGGTGCCGGAGATTGCGGTATTGAATCTCAGCGCTGGCTTTCGATCCAGATCGGCTCAGACGGCGAAATGTCGCCGCGGCAGAGGATTGTGC
>JAOACU010000030.1 GCA_026417715.1 Anaerolineae bacterium
GCGACGATGAGGGCGTTCCGCGACTTTCTCAATCGCGAAGGTTTCACCGAAATTCAATCGCCCAAACTTGTAGCATCGGCGACAGAAAGCGGCGCGAATGTGTTTGCGGTGGAATACTTTGGCAAGCGCGCGTTTCTCGCGCAATCGCCGCAATTCTACAAGCAAATTATGGTCGGCGTGTTTGAGCGCGTGTACGAAGTGGCGCCCGTCTTTCGCGCCGAGCCACACGATACGACGCGTCACCTCAACGAGTATGTCAGTCTCGATGTGGAGATGGGGTTTATCGAAAATCATTTTACTGTGATGGGATTGCTCGCGCGTTTACTGCGATACATTCTAGCGTACCTTGCGGAGTACAACGCGACCGAGTTGGAATTGTTGAGTGTGCAAATGCCGCGCGCACCAGAGACGTTCCCGCACATTCATTTTCGCGACGCGCAACAACTCATCTATGAAAAATACGGCGAAGATTGTCGCGGCGAACCCGACCTAGCGCCACAGCATGAACGTTGGTTGGGCGAGTGGGCGCGCGCGACGTACGATTCCGATTTTCTCTTCGTCGTTGGTTATCCAATGTCCAAGCGACCGTTCTACACGCATCCCGATCCCAACGATCCACAATATTCCTACTCGTTCGATTTGTTGTTTCGCGGCGTCGAACTCGTGACGGGCGGACAACGTTTGCATCGT
This sequence comes from Anaerolineae bacterium, assembly GCA_026417715.1. Lineage (GTDB taxonomy): Bacteria > Chloroflexota > Anaerolineae > UBA4142 > UBA4142 > VGOB01. The sequence continues at coordinate 691 of JAOACU010000030.1, forward strand.
TACGATGATTATCTTGCCGCGCTCGCGCGCGCGCGTTATCCGCTCGAACCGTTTGCGTACTATTTGGAGGCGATGAAGTACGGAATGCCACCGCACGGTGGTTTTGCGATTGGCTTGGAACGCTGGGTGACGCAACTGTGTGGTCTAGCGAATGTGCGTCAAGCCACACTCTTCCCGCGCGATACGCATCGGCTTACGCCGTGAGGACGAAGGCTTGCCCTGAGCAAAGGCGAAGGGACGGAAGATTTTTGATTTTTGATTTTCGATTGGCGATTTGCGATTGATAATGTAATCGGCAATCGAAAATCGGCAATCGCAAATCTTTGCGAAATTCGCGTCAACGCATCTGAACGAATGTGTGATTCGTTGAGGCGATGTCTAAACCAAAATCGGAGCGATGCGCTTGTTTCGTAACTCGATAGTGAAATACCTGATCGTGCTGATCGCCGCGCTTGTCGCGTGCAGTGCGCCAACACAATTCCCCAACGATTCCTCACCACCCGCGCTCACCAAAATTGCCGTTGTGGTCACATCTACGCCGATGTGGACACCAACGCCTCCTGCCGCGACGATTCTGGAACGCTACACGGTGCGCGCGGGCGATACGCTCGGCGCGATTGCCGCGCGCTATGATGTCTCGATTGACGAGTTGATGCGCCTGAACGGACTCACCAATCCCAACACGTTGCACATCGGACAGGTGCTCAAAGTGCCTGTCATCGTCACGCGCGGCGCGCCCGGCGAAAAACTCTTGCCCGATTCCGAAGTCGTTTACAGCCCCGCGTACGCTTCGTTCGATGTGAACGCGGTGGTCAATCAATTCAACGGCTATTTGGCGACGTATCGCGAACGCGTGGAAGGCGAGATGCTCACGGGCGCGCAAATCGTGCAACTCGTTGCCGAGCGCTACAGTGTGGGACCGCGCGTGTTGCTCGCGCTCCTCGAACATCAAAGCGGCTGGGTCACCAACACCGCGCTCGCGCCAGAACGCGTCACGTATCCGCTGGGAATGACCGAGCGGCAAGGATTGTTCTTTCACCTGAGTTGGGCGGCGAATCGTTTGAACGAAGGATACTATGGCAAAATCACCGGCCGCCTCGGCGCGTTTCGATTGAAGGATCGCACACGCGTACGACTCGCGGCGAATGCCAATCCTGGCACCATCGCGATTCAAAATGTGCTCGCGCAACTGTACGGTTGGGACGCGTGGCAACAGCACATTAGCGACGCTGGATTCATCGCGACGTATCGTCGCTTGTTTGGTGACCCACAGCAATTTGCCATCGAGCCGTTGATTCCACCTGATTTGAAACAGCCGCCGTTGCGTTTGCCTTGGAGCGATGGCGAATTGTGGTACTACACCGGCGGACCGCACAGCGGTTGGGGCGATCTTGCCGCGTGGTCGGCGGTAGATTTCACGCCGAACGACATCGCGGGAAGTTGTTGGGTGTCGCGTCGTTGGGCGGTTGCCGCTGCAGCGGGCAAAGTGATTCGCGCGGAACGTGGGCGCGTGATGCTGTCGTTGAGTCACAACGATTTTCAGGGACAAGGTTGGGTGTTGTTGTATTTGCATATCGCGACGACGGGACGCGTGGGAGTAGGTTCGATAGTGAACGCGGGTGATCGCATCGGGCATCCTTCGTGTGAGGGTGGCGAAGCCGAGGCGAGTCATTTGCATTTCGCGCGTTTGTACAATGGTCAATGGATCGGCGCGGAAATGTTGCCGTTCGTGCTTTCGGGCTGGACGATTTTGCCGGCGGAGCAAGCGTACGATGGCAGAATGACACGCGGCGGAGAATTGCGCGAGGCGTGCAATTGTCGCGATAATGCGCGGAACGCGCTCATCGCGGACGCGGGGAAATGAATCGAGGGGCTGAGGTCAGACCTCACAGGTCTCCAAGACCTGTGAGGTCTGGATTTCACTGTCCTAACGTAACGCCACCACCAGTGATGTTGAACTGATAACTTTTGGCGACGGGTTCAAAATTGGTGACTTGGATGAAAAAGGTGCCGCGCATCGGAAAGTCACCTGCCCACACCAAATCATTCGAACCGCGCGGGGCAGTGCCCACACCAACGGGTGTGCCATCTACGATGTAGCGCAACACTTGTTCGGTAGTGTACACGCGGAACTGGAGTTTCAATTCGTTTCCGCCGGGAATGCGGATTTCGATTTTGGAACGATCGCCCGCGTAATCGAACGCGAACCAGCGTTCGGAATTTCCCGGAATCGTGTAGGTGCGATTGTTGACGACGTAGAACGCGTTCGTCCACCAATCGTTGACAACGGGTGCTGGTGTTGGTGAGGGTTGTGCCTGTGGTATGGATGGTGATGGTGTCGGTGGCGGCGTAGCAGTCGCGGGCACGATCACAATGACGATGGACTGCGGTGTGGGGGTAATCGTCGGCGTAAGTGTCGCGCTGGGTGTCGCAGTCGGAAAAGGTGTGAGTGGCGCGCGCAATGTGGCAATCGCCGGGTACAAGAGTGCTTGCATCACATCAATCGTGGGCGAAGGCGCAACGCGCGTCGGAAGCGGGGTAGGCGCGGCGGGCTGTGGGCGCGGCACAAAACTGGGTCCAGTGATGGAAATCAGGAAGGGTTGCCACGTGGAAGTGGGATTGATGACTTGGAGGAAATAGGTGCCACTTCCTGCAAACGCGCCTCGCCACACCAAATCGGGTGAATCCTTGGGCGCGGTGCCGCGTCCAATCGGGTTGCCCACACTGTCCGTGCCGATTTGATCGGGCGCATACACGTTAAAAAGCAAGCGTTTGGCTTGTCCCTCGTAGAGAACGATTTCGATGGGCAAGCGAATCTCGTTCAAATCGAATTTGTACCACAACTGCGTTTCGGGAGGAATCACGTGCCATTGATTGTCAACATACAGCGCCGCTTTGGGATGTGTGTTGATCGGACCTTGGGCGAATGCATTCGTCCAATTCAAAACGACCAAGCCAACCAGCACAACTACTGTGACAAGCATCAACTTGATCTTCATTTCTCCTCCTTGAAGGTGCGACTGCCGATGGGACTGTGAGGCGTGCCGCGAAACTTTGCCACGTTGTAACTGCTCAGGTTTGCCACAGAGAGGACACAGAGAACACAGAGGAATAAGGATATCTCTGTGATCCCTGTGTGCTCTGTGGCTAAAATTCAGTACGGCTGAGTAGTTACGCCACGTTTTTCTAACCAACACTGATGTGTTGGGATGCTCGATGGTTGGCTCTAGTCTATCATTCACGCGACGAAAAGTCAAGGTGTACTTTGGGGCGGGTTAGGGTTGGTGCAAAGTCTATTGACGGGCGAATGAATTCACACCAACTACCCGAAGCCGACCTGCGCCGGCTAATTTAGCCCGCGAAGGCGGGCTTGGGGTCGTTGTTGCGGCGACTTCGAGTCGCCAACTCCGACTTGCGCGCATCTTGCCTTGTGCGCACAAAGCGCGTATACTGTAAACGCGAGATAATCATTTGTAAATCGCCTCAACGAATGAGCAACGAATAAACGAATGAGAGCCGCACCGATTCGTTTATTCGTTCAGTATTCGTTGACGCGAATTTCCCAAGGCAAATCTCAACGTCTAGGTGAGTCGGTGATCGTTGGATCACCATAACTTTTGACAAGGAGAATACGGATGGATAATCCACTCGATAAAGTGTTGCGTTTGAAACGCGCGCAACCCAAACGACCTTTCGATTCCAAAGCCGGACGCTTGCCGCCGGGACAATATCTCACCGATAAATTTCCGGTGTTGCACTATGGGAGCATACCGCCGTTCGATCCCAAGACCTGGGATTTCAAAATCTGGGGCTTGGTCGAGAATCCGATCCGTTTGACGTGGGACGAATTTTTACAACTTCCCACCAAGCGCATCGTCACCGACATTCATTGCGTTACGCGTTGGAGCAAGTTCGATACGGCGTGGGAAGGGGTGCCTTGGTCGTGGGTGATGGAAAACGCGCGTCCCAAGCCCGAAGCCAGATTCGTGATGGCGCACTGTGAGTACGGTTTTACCGCCAACGTTCCGCTCGATGAAATGTTAAAAGACGAAAACGTACTCCTCGCATACAAGTACGACGATAAACCACTCGATCCTGAACACGGCTACCCGTTACGCCTGTTGGTGCCGCACTTGTATTTTTGGAAATCGGCAAAATGGTTGCGCGGCATCGAGTTTATGGCAGAAGACCGCGCGGGCTTTTGGGAGAGTTACGGCTATCATATGCGCGGCGATCCTTGGAAAGAAGAGCGGTTTGGATAATCCCATTGATGATGCAAGTGCTTGGGTATGCCACAGAGAACACGGGGAACACAGAGAGATTCTTTACTTCGATCAAACAAATGACATTGCTCTGTGCCCTCTGTTTTCTGTGGCTAAAACTGCTCGCTCTTGGGTAGAAAACGGAATGGCTTGTTCAGACCTCACAGGTCTCCGAGACCTGAGGTCTAGAAACCCCTTTCTACCCAAGAGCGATCTCTTGTTCCCCAAGAGCGAACCAATTTGCGCCACACCAAGAATTGCGTTATTATTCCTCGCGATGACTCCCCTGCGCCAGCAATATCTCCGCATCAAGAAACAATACCCCGATACAATTGTGATGTTTCGTCTCGGCGATTTTTACGAGACGTTCGATGACGATGCGAAAATCGTATCGAGTGTGTGCAACATCGTCCTCACTGCGCGCGATATGGGCACCGGCAATCGCGTGCCTTTGGCGGGTGTGCCGTATCACGCCGTCGAATCGTACCTCGCCAAGTTGATTCACGCCGGCTACAAAGTGGCGATTGTAGAGCAGACGAGTGATGAACCGATCAAAGGATTGATGGAACGCCAAGTGACGCGCGTCGTCACGCCCGGCACCGTTGTCGAGCCGACCCTACTCGAAGAGAAACGCAACAACTATCTCGTCGCGCTCGTCACCGATGCGACGCGCGCGGGTATTGCCTACGCCGACATTACGACCGGCGTTTTCGCTGCCACCGAAGTCTCGTTGCGCGAAGCGCGTCCTGAGTTGGAACGCCTGCAACCCGCCGAGTTACTCGTGAACGAAAAAGAGATTAGAGATTTGAGATTAGAGATAACCAATCTCCAATCTCCAATCTCCAATCTCCCATCTCCCGATTTCGATACTGCACGCCAAACACTCTGCGAACATTTCCAAGTTGCAACGCTCGATGGTTTTGGCTTGGGTGGAATGCCACTAGCGACGCGCGCGGCAGGCGCAATCATTCAGTACTTGCAAGACAATCAAAAAACCGCGCTGGCACAACTCACGACACTCAAAACCTATTCGACGCGCGCGTTTATGACGCTCGACCCTGCGACACGGCGCAATTTAGAACTCACACAAACGATTCGGAGTGGCACGGTCAAAGGTTCGCTACTCGGTGTGCTCGACGAAACGCGTACAGCGATGGGGGCGCGTCTCTTGCGTGAATGGCTCACGCAACCTTTGCTCGATGTGCACGCGCTCAACGCGCGCCTCGATTGCGTAGAAGCATTCTATCGCGATACCGCGCGTCGCGAAGCCGTGCGCGATCTGCTCAAACGCGTCGCCGACCTCGAACGATTGACGAATCGCGTGGTGCAAGGCATCGCCACGCCGCGCGATGTCGTTGCGATTCGCGCGTCGTTGGAAGTGGTACCCAAAATTGCTGAAAGTTTCAGGTTTCAGGTTTCAAGTTCACCTGAAACCTTGAACCTGAAACTTGAAACTCTGGATTCGTGTCCCGACCTCGTCGCGCTCATCGCGCGCGCGATTGTCCCCGACCCGCCCGCCAATCTCAACAACGGCGGTGTGATTGCACCCGGTTTTTCGAGCGAACTCGATAGCATCGCTAATGCCGCCAAGAATGCCAAAGACTGGGTGGCGAATTTGGAACGCAAAGAGCGCGAGCGCACCGGCATCAAGTCACTCAAAGTCGGCTACAACAAAGTGTTCGGCTATTACATCGAAGTCACGACGCCGAACCTGCCCCAAGTGCCCCCCGAATACATTCGCAAGCAAACGCTTGCCAACGCCGAACGATTCATCACGCCCGAACTGAAAGAGTACGAGTCGCTCATCCTCAACGCCGAAGAACGTCTCATCGAACTAGAAACAACACTGTTCAAAGAAGTGTGCGCGCAGATTGCTGGCGCCGCGCCGCGTTTGCTGGCGACCGCGCGCGCGCTCGCCGAAATGGATGTGTATGCCGCGCTTGCCGAAGTAGCAGTGCGGTATCGTTACGTGCGCCCTCAACTGAACGATGGCGATACGATTCACATCGTTGCGGGACGTCACCCTGTCGTCGAGTTGATGTTGCGCGATGAGCCGTTCGTGCCCAACGATGTGCACCTTTCTCCCGATGAGTTGATCCACATCATCACGGGACCGAATATGAGTGGCAAGTCCACGTTCCTGCGCCAAGTCGCGCTGATTGTGTTGATGGCGCAAATCGGTTCGTTTGTGCCAGCGGAGGCGGCAACGATTGGACTGGTGGATCGCATCTTTACGCGCATCGGCGCGCAAGACGAAATCAGCGCGGGGCAATCTACGTTTATGGTGGAGATGGTCGAAGCGGCAAACATCTTGACGCACGCGACGCGCCAATCGCTCATCATCCTCGATGAAATCGGACGCGGCACGAGTACGTACGATGGCATCGCCATCGCGCGCGCTATCGTCGAGTACATTCACAATCATCCGCAGTTGCAAGCCAAGACGTTGTTTGCGACGCACTATCACGAACTCATCGCGCTGGAAGAGTACTTGCCCAAAGTGCGGAATTATAACGTGAGTGTGTTGGAGCAAGGCGGGCGCGTCGTATTTTTGCACAAGATCGCGCGCGGCGGCGCGGACAAATCGTACGGGATTCACGTGGCGCAACTTGCCGGCATTCCCAAAGCCATCGTGCATCGTGCGGAAGAGGTGCTCAAGGAATTGGAAGAACTGCAACAAGTCGGACGCTTGCATCGTGGCGCGGGCGTGCAGATGGCATTGTTCGCGCCCAGCGATCCACTACGCGACGAGATCGCGCAACTCGATGTGTTGTCACTTTCACCACTCGAAGCATTGAACAAGTTGTACGAACTGGTGGAGAAAGCGAAACGTAGATGATGAACTGATGTTAGAGTAGGACAAGTTTGAAACTTGTCCTATATTTTACACCGAATTTTTTGGTATCTGCGTGAACGATGAAATTGAATCTTGAGGAGAGGAACTCATGGGGCTAAAAGATCAACTTGCCGAAGACTTGAAACTGGCAATGCGCGCGAAAGACGAAAATCGGCTCAACGCGATTCGCACACTCAAAGCGGCGATTGCCAACTTTGAACTCGCGCAACCCAAAGACAAACCGATCACCGAAGCCGATTTGCTCGGTGTTGTCGAAAAGCAAGTCAAACAGCGGCGCGAATCTATCGAATTGTACGAAAAAGGAAATCGGCTCGATTTGGTGGCAAAGGAAAAAGCCGAACTCGCGTTCTTGGAAGCATACTTGCCCAAGCAACTCTCGCGCGAAGAAATCAAAGCGGAGGTCGAAGCGCTCATCGCCGCGCTGGGCACCAAAGAGTTCCCCAAAGTGATGAAAGAAGCCGCCGCGCGAATGAAAGGACGCGCAGACGGCAAGACGGTGAACGAAATCGTACGCGAGTTGACGGCGTAGCGTCAATTTTTCTACGTGTGAATACGGTGATGCGGTTGCCCAAGCACTGCCAGGATTTCGCCAAAGTAAATGCGGTGATAATCTTGGCGCGGGTACTTGGTTTCGATACGCGGATCGAGAAAGTGCGCAGGCACTAGATCGTCCCAGTAAATCTTACGACACTCGAAGACGAGTTCGGCTTCTGCAAAACTGGGCGCAGCAACGCGCGTCGAAGCAATAGGCGTTAGTCTGGCTTCGGCAATCTTGTTCCCGTCGCGTCCCGATTTCGTACCAATGAGTTGAACGGCGGACGCAAACTCTGGAGGAAACGCGCATAACGTAAACGTGTCGTAGTGTTCGGTAAATTCGTACGTGTAGCGTGTGGGGCGCACCACTACTTGGACAAAGGGCATACTCCACATCACACCTAGACTGCCCCATCCAACGGTCATAGCGTTAAAGTGACCTCGCGCAAAATCGCCAGCAGTCAGAATCAGGTGTTGTGTGTTCCACAAGTGATGCGGTCGCAATACCAGTTCTTCAAGCGGAATCGGTTGACGATTCATCTCTTCTCCTTGAAAATGAAATAGACATTATGCGGAATAAGGATTTTCGTTTACTGGGGACACGAAGGTCACAAAAAAATCTTAGTGTTTCTTCGTGTCCTTTGTGGCGAAAATTATTTCGCAGAGCAACACATCACTGACGAAAATAACCGCGCTGCAATGTACGCGCTTCGTCAATCGTGATAAAGGCGTTGGCATCCACTTGTTCAGCAATCTCGCGCACGTGCGATGCATGTCGCCGCGCCACCACACAGTTGACGACGGTGAGCAAGCCGTCCTTGCCACGCGCGCTAAACTCGGTGACCGCGTGTCCTGCCGCGCGTAGTGCATCGGCAATCGCTTTGCCGTGTGGTGAGTAGATGCGCACGTACGAATAGCCAAGCGCTAGACGTTCTTCCGCCAACATTCCCACAATGACGCCCGCGCCAAAACCCAGCGCATAGCCCGCCACTGTAAACACGTTCAGCGGACCACTCAACACCGCGCTAACCGCCAGAATGAACACAGTCGCTTGAATCGCACCGATCAGACCCGCAAGTAATTTGCGTCCGCGCATCACAAAGAGCAAGCGCAACGTGTCGAGTGACATATCGGTCAAACGCATCGCAAAGACAAACAAGCCCGCAAGGATCGTTTCCATTTTTTCCTTCCTCACGAAATCAGACACCAAGTTTCGTTACGAAACTTGGTGTCTGGGATGTTGAGATTTACTTTGGAGGATTCGCATCAACTAGGAGACAACGATTAAACGAATGTGCTATGCCAATTCGTTCGGTATTTGTTGAAGCGATTTCCCAACTATTGCCTCAAGGTCTCAAAGTCATTGCCGCTGGAAGAGCAAATTGATTTGCACCCGCTGGTGGTGCAGTTATGCCAGTGGAGCAGGTAGCCCCACTGGGACATTTGCGCAACAGTACGTTATCTACATACCCGCCCTCAGTGTAAGCCACACTGCTATTTGTGTCAAATACAAACGCGATCCACACGCTTGATTGTCCCAGCAAATTTCCAAGTGTGTACACGTTCTTAAAATCGAGAACTTGCTCTTCCCAATTCCAATCACCATAGTACATCGTGCCATAAAAGTTTGTACCGTTGACAGACGCGCCGATGAACACAACATCCCAAGCATAAGAGGGGCTTTCGGTATGTGTCCATAGACGCGCGCGTAATTCCGCTGCGCTAGTGTTGGTAAGATTAAATGGACCGTACTTCATCCACGTTTGTACGTTGTTGGGGTAAGAGGTACCACATCCCAAACTTGCGCCGAGTGTACCGCTACCCACAGCCCACGCGCTATAGCCACCCGCATACGGGCGACACGAACGCTTGCCCCACAGGTAACCGGAATTTTTGCTGGTGTTGTATGCCAGCGTCCACGCGCCCGGAAATGCACCTTCAAAATCATCGCTGAGAATCGTGCTCCAACTGTTAGTTTCAGATGATTTGATTAACAAAGGTAAAAAAGTTTTGAACGTAGTGACGCCACTAGAGAAATTCGCAGTAACGTTCTTGTTGGCGTTCATTATGACCGTCGTTGGGTTTGCGCTTCCCGACGCATCACCGCTCCAATTCAGAAACGTTCTGCCTGCGCTGGGATTTGCCGTCAATGTAACTGTAGTGCCTGCAGTGTACTGCGAACCACAATTCGGCGATGGGTTTACGGAGATGGTTCCTCCACCAGCGGGATTAACGTTGGTCGTTAACGTGTAACATGTAGTTGTCCCATTGTACACCACATAACTCGCTCCTAAACCAATGTTCGATACACCGCGCGTAATGCGCATATAGCCGTTTTCGCCCCAGCCCGTACCCCACGAGTTGCGCAAAATCCATGTATTCTCTGCATCGTTCCAACCAACAAGGTTGACGGCGTGATTGATTTGATCACTGCCGCAGTACGAACTTTCATTAGTCGAATAGATACCACTGCGATAGTTCTGAAAAACGGGACCTGCGCATACCGCTACACTCACAGGACCATATTGATAAATTGCGTTTTTGATTGCCTCCACCGAGGGAATTGACCACGCGCCACTAATGTAAAACCAATTGTTCAGCCGATACGGTCGTGTGTACGGTGCGTTACACGATGCCCCGTATCCTACGTAGGGAAACGTAGATTCGTACACCGCACCGGGATTTGGATCGTTGGGAATCGTGGTGTCATAATGGTACTTGTGTCCCCACCAACCACCATTACATCCCCAGCCATCACGGTTGCACGAGACAAGAAACTGTTCGGACAAATCACGCGACACATTATCCTTGATGTAAATGTTTCCTTCGAATGCCGCCACTGTGGAGAACGCCCAACAACTACCACACCCTCCTTGGTTGCGAATTGGTGTTAGTTTGGGTGCGCCAAGATAGTTGTCACTCGTTGCCCAGTTGAAGGTGGATGGCAGGTTATTGACGCTTTCTGGCACGCGCACGGGCAGATTAGGTGGAGGCGTAACGGCAGGAGCAATCGGATTGACGATTGGTGTCAGCGCGGCAAGGCGCGCTGCCGTCACAGTGATCGCACGTGTGGGTTCAAATGTTTCCCACGCTCGCCGATACGCGAGCACAAGCGATGCATCGCCATCGCGCGTTGCATTCAGGGTGACTGTTTGAATGGCGGGAGCGCCGGGCATACCGGCTTTTTGTCGGAATTGGATTGTGTCACTAGCGCGTACGCCACTTGCCGCGTTCACAGTCCAGGCGTAACCTGTAGAAGGATTGCTTTCCAGTGCCAGCGAGATACTTTCACTGTGCTGTATGCTACCTTGCAAAGTCAATATAGCGGGTCCACCAATCACACCACCGACGATACTCAAGTCATCGAACGCGACACGCTGAAACAGCGTCCAAGTGCCCGCGCCTTGGGCGCGCCAGACGATCTCCACGCCTTCGGCTTGGGGCAGGCGAATCGTTTCCAAACGTGTGCCGTGCGTCTGTAATCGCGCAGCAAGCGCAGTTTCGCGCATACGGATATCTTGTTCCCAAACTGGCGAGCGCGTCTGCGCGCGGGTAAACGCAGTCTTGATTTCGATATGCCACGTGATAGGAGGACCGTCCTCCGCGCGTACTGCTGAGGCAGATACTATGGCAAACAGTCCTATGAGTATAACGAGGCGTTGTAAAGTACGCCATAGGATCGTAGCAATCATTGTGCCTCCTTAAAGACAAAGCATCATCTCAAGGACGATTATAGCGTAAATCTACGACGCGCAAAATAGTACTCTAGCATCGGCTTTCATCCGACCCTGCAAATGGTATCAACCCCAGTTGCACAAAAACTCGATTCGCGTATAATCAAATCAGTTGGACGTCGTAAGTCTTGAGCAAACGGTGTCCGACTGATTTTTTATTTTCGGAAGGAAAGTCGGAATGGCTGAGAAACCTGTCTTTTTGACCCCAGAGGGCCGCGCCAAGTTAGAAGCCGAACTGGAACAATTGAAAACGGTACGCCGCGCCCAAGTGGCGGAACGGATTCACGCCGCCAAGGAAGAAGGCGATATTTCCGAAAACTCTGCCTACGACGAAGCCAAGAACGAACAAGCGTTTGTTGAGGGACGCATCCTGACCATCGAACAAATGTTGAAGAATGCGGTGATGATTAACGAGACGCGCGCGAGCGACTCGGTCGGTATCGGTTCATACGTGACGGTGGCTGAACAAGGCAACGGTACCGAGATGTACCAAATCGTCGGTTCGGCAGAAGCCGATCCGACGCGCGGACGCATCTCCAACGAGTCGCCGATTGGGCGCGCACTCTTGGGCAAACGTGTCGGCGATGAAATTCAGGTCAAAGTTCCCGATGGTGTACGCTATCTCAAGATCATAGATATCCGATGAGACGAAAGACAAAGGACGGAGGACGAAGGTCTTTCGTCCTTCGTCTTTCGTTATCGGTCACGAGGTTGGTTATGGACGATTTTCTGGCGCGGCTCAACGATCAAGAACGTCAACGGTATCAAAAACTACTTCGCCTGCGCGAGCGCGGCATCAACCCATACCCCCTACGGGTATCCCGTACCCACACTGCGCGCGAAGCAATTGACGCGTTCACGCGTGGTGAAACTTTGCAAGGCATTCAACTCGTTGGGCGACTGGTGGCGTTGCGTGAGATGGGCAAACTTGCCTTTGCACATGTGCAAGACGGCACCGCCAAAATTCAATGGATGTTTCGCAAGGATGTGGTGGGTGAAGAGCAGTACGCCTTTTTGCTCAAAGATTTAGACTTGGGCGATTTCGTCGGCGCGACGGGCGACATAATGCGCACCAAGACCGGTGAAATCACTTTGCACGTGACGCGCTTTGAACTCCTTGCCAAAACCTTGTCACCACTGCCAGAAAAATGGCATGGTTTGAAGGACATCGAGACGCGCTATCGTCAACGCTATCTCGATTTGCTCGCCAACGAGTCGGTACGCGAGGTGTTTATCAAACGCTCCAAGATCGTGACGGCGATGCGCCAGTATCTCGATTCACATGGCTTTCTCGAAGTCGAAACGCCGGTGTTGCAACCCCTGTACGGTGGCGCCGCTGCCGAACCGTTCATCACGCATCACAACAAACTCGACCGCGATATGTATCTACGCATCGCCGATGAATTGTATCTCAAGCGATTGCTCGTCGGTGGTTTTGAGCGCGTGTACGAAATCGGCAAAGATTTTCGCAACGAGGGGATTGACTTTCGACACAATCCAGAGTTTACGATGATGGAGTGTTATCAGGCGTATGGCGATTACACGACGATGATGACACTCGTCGAAGAATTGTACGCCGCGTGTGCGCTGGCGGCGAACGGTACATTACAAATCACGTATCAAGGACACGCGATTGATCTGACGCCGCCCTGGCCCCGTGTGACGATGCGCGATCTCATCCTGCAACATTGTGGCGTGGATATTGAAGCGGACACCGATTTGCCTGCACTACGTCAACGCATCGCCGCCTTGAATTTGCACGTGGAACCACAACCGACGTGGGGCAAGCAAGTGGACAAACTGTTCAGCACATTCGTCGAACCCAAGTTGATTCAACCGACGTTGGTGATTGATTATCCCGAAGAGATTTCACCGTTTGCGAAGAAAAAACCGGACAATCCGCGCTTTGTCGAGCGATTCGAGGCGTACGCCGCGTGTATGGAACTCGGCAACGCGTTCACGGAGTTGAACGATCCGCTCGATCAGTACGCGCGCTTTTTAGCGCAAGCCGAACAACGTCGCGCCGGGGATAAAGAGGCACATCAGGTTGATTTGGATTTCATCCAAGCGTTGATGCACGGGATGCCACCCACAGGTGGTTTGGGCGTGGGTGTGGATCGAATGGTGATGCTATTGACCGACCAGCCCTCGATTCGCGAAGTGATTTTGTTCCCCCAATTGCGGAATTAAAAACAATGCTCAGCGGGGAAGAGGTTTCTAGGCCTCACAGGTCTCGGAAGACCTGTAAAGTCTGAAGAAACTTGGTGGTGGTGCTTTGTGAACTTCGTGGAAAAAAGTCTATTCGCAAATCGAATTGGGACGCCACGCGTGGCGTCCCAATTTTTTCGACTTGCACATTTGACGATTTTCGCGTATCCTCTCCATCGAACTTTGGTTGATTGGAGGTGATGCGCTATGCCGATTTACGAATATCGTTGTGCCGATTGCAAACGTCGCGTCAGCATCTTTTTCCGTTCCTTCGCTGCCGCCACCGATCCGTCGTGTCCGAATTGCGGCGGTAAAAATCTCACGCGCCTCGTTTCGCGCGTGGCGACGATCAAATCCGAAGAAGCGCGCCTCGAAGCACTGGCGGATCCGTCCAACTTTGGCGATGTGGACGAGAACGATCCCAAGAGCGTGGCGCGCTTTATGCGCAAAATGGGTGACCAACTCGGCGGCGAAGATTTGGGACCTGAATTCAACGAGATGGTAGAACGCCTCGAAGCCGGCGAAAGTCCCGAAGAAATCGAAAAATCAATGCCGGGGTTGGCGGGTGAATCAACGATAGAGTAGGGGCGAAGCAATGCTTCGCCCCTACATTATCGCACCCCACCCAATTCCCACGGTACGTAATTTTGCCACCGATACACCAAATACGGTTTTTGTTCCTCGAACACGCGCGCTTGGGCTTGGATGGCTTGCTCCACCGCTTCGATTTTGGCGTTGGTTTCGCGCAACAAGGTGGCAAGGCGCGCATAGTAGAGCGGCAATAACGCCGCCGCCACCTTGTCGGGATCACTTTCCCCTTGATTGTACACTACTGCAAAATCGAACACCACGCGCGCCCACAATTCGGCGGGAAAGCGCGTGGCGCCACGCGGTTTGTTGAACAGTTCGATTATCGCATCGAAATTTCTCGGCAAGAGAATGGTGCGCCAAAAACGCCGATACCTTCGCACACCACTTTGAAACGCCTCTGCCAATTTGTCCGCTGTGAGATCGCCGGTCAATCGTTGTTCTTTGGGAATCACCTGTTCGCCACAAAACGGCACGATCCGCATCGGGCGCGTCTCCATCCAACGCTTGCGATAAATCTCCAACATCCGAAACAATGTGCCGACCACTTGGACGAATCCCGGATCAAAAGCCACTGCCGCCTCGCGTTTGTGTTCGATTTTGGGACCAAGCGGGGCTTGGCACATCGGAATATTTTCATTGATGGCAAGGGTGGTGATCCAAACGTCAACGCCGTGTCGCGCGACATCCGTTTCCCAAACGTCGCGCTCGTACAACAGATTTGCCACTTTGCCTGAAACTGCCAGGTCACCTGCCATTGGTTGACGAACATCTACGTTGTAGAGCAAACGCGTGAGTGGATACGCC
>JAOACU010000002.1 GCA_026417715.1 Anaerolineae bacterium
GTGATGTGCTATATGGCAAGTTGCGTCCTTACCTCGACAAAGCCGTATTAGCAGAATGGGAAGGAATGTGCGCAACTGATATTTTGGTTTTTGTTATAGACAAACAGCGCGCGCTTCCTGAATTTGTTGTTCATCTTCTCCACACGCGCACATTTCTGGATCACGCTATCGCCACAACATCAGGCACAAACCACCCACGAACTTCGTGGCAAGCATTACAGTCGTTCACGTTTGCGCTTCCACCTCTCTCCGAACAACGCGCCATCGCGCGCATTCTGTCGGCGGTGGATAACAAAATCGCGGCGGAAGAAAAACGCAAGGCGGCATTGCAAACGCTGTTCAAAACAATGTTGCACAATTTGATGACGGGGCAAATTCGTGTCAAGGACAAGTAAAACTTTCGTCCTCCGTCTTTCGTCCTCCGTCCTCCGTCTTTCGTCCTTCGTCTTTCGTCCTCCGTCCTTCGTCTGCCGTCTTTTGGCTCATCGTTCTTTTGTCCTTCGTCTGACACTGTGGTATAATGCTTACGGTAGTAGAATGCGTCAGAAAGGAAAATCCCCATGCGACGTGAGGAGATGCTCAAGATTCTGCGCGACCACAAGGCACAACTCAAACAATTCGGCGTCAAATCCCTCGCCGTCTTTGGCTCGTTCGCGCGAGACGAAGCGCGTGAGGACAGCGACGTGGATATGCTCGTCGAGTTTGATCCGGCACCGACGTTCAACGCCTTTATGGATTTGAAATTCTATCTCGAAGATTTGCTGGGACGTCCTGTGGATTTAGGAACACCCGATACACTCAAGCCCCGCATTCGCGCGCGCATCCTTCAGGAGGCGATCCGTGTCGCGTGATTATCGGCTATACCTCGACGACATTCGCGCGTCCGCTGAAAAGATTCTGCAATACACGCGCGGTCTCGATTTCGATACTTTTGCTCACGACGAAAAAACGGTGGACGCGGTGGTGTTCAATTTTGAAATCATTGGTGAAGCCGCCAAGCATATCCCTGATTCGATGCGCGCGCGTTATCCTCAGGTGGATTGGCGACGAATGGCAGGTTTGCGCGACATCATCGCGCACGGCTACTTTGGCTTGAATCGTCGCATCTTGTGGGACGCCGCGCAAACGCAAATCCCTATGCTCTTGGAACAAATCACCCAAATCCTCAAACTCGAAGAATAACGGAGATAGACGATGCCGTCTTCTTCCTCCTTCGCCAGCGAACGCGCCACCGTGCAAAATCCCCTCATCCGCTATGCGACCGAAGCGGGCTGGACGTATCTGCCGCCCGATGAAGCGTTGCGTCTCCGTCGCGGTGAAACCAGCCCCATCCTCTGGGACGTTTTCATTCAGCAAGTTCAGAAACTCAATCCTGGCATCGTAGATCACCTCGCCGCTGAACAAGTGGCAAAGCGACTCGTGCGCGTTCCGCCGCGCATCGAAGGCAACCTCGAAGCATGGGAATTTCTCAAAGGACTCAAAACCGTCTTCGTCGAAAGCGAACGCCGCGAGCGCAACCTGCGCCTCCTCGACTTTGACACGCAGGACGCCTCACGCAACACGTTTCACGTTACCGACGAATTCAAATTCTCCAACGGCGTTCACACGATTCGCGCCGATGTCGTGTTCCTCATCAACGGCATTCCGATTATTCTCATCGAGACCAAAGCCGCGACCAAGATCGAAGGTATCAACGATGCACTCGAGCAGGTGCGCCGCTATCATCGCGAGGGTCCCGAATTGCTCGCGCTAACACAAATCTTTGGACTCACGCACCTCGTTCAGTACTACTATGGCGCCACGTGGAACACCGCGACCAAGAATCTGTTCAATTGGAAAGAAGAAACTGTCGCCCGTGATTTCGAGACGCTTGTCAAAACCTTCGTCGCGCCCGAGCGCGTGTTGCGCATCGTGCGCGATTTTATCTTGTTCACGCGCAAAGACGACGAACTGACCAAAGTGATTTTGCGTCCGCATCAGATGCGCGCCGTCGAACGCGCACTCAACCGCGCGCGCGATCCCCACAAACATCACGGCTTGATTTGGCACACGCAAGGGTCAGGCAAAACGTACACGATGATCACGCTTGCCAAACGCCTCATCGAAGAACCAATCTTTGAGAATCCAACCGTGTTGATGATTGTGGATCGCAACGAACTGGAAGCGCAACTGTTTGGCAATCTCGCCGCACTTTGGTTGGGCAATGCCGCGCGTCCCCTCGCGCGCCCCGGCTTGTACACGCAGTACGGCAACGTGTACATCGCCGAAAGTAAGAACGGCATCCGCGAACTATTGCGCAACGACACGCGCGGCATCATCGTCTCGATGATTCACAAGTTCGATGACATTCCGGCGAATCTCAATCGGCGCAAGAATATCTTTGTGCTGGTGGACGAAGCGCATCGTAGCACAGGCGGCGATCTTGGCAACTATTTGATGGGCGCGTTGCCGAATGCAACCTTTTTCGGTTTTACCGGCACCCCGATTGATCGCACCGCGCACGGCGCGGGTACGTTCAAAGTGTTTGGACGTGATGATCCGCAGGGCTATCTCGACAAGTACTCGATTGCCGAATCCATCGAAGATGGCACTACCGTTCCGCTCTACTATTCGCTTGCGCCGAACGAGTTGCGTGTAGATCGCGCCACGCTCGATCGCGAGTTTCTCGATTTGGCGGAGGCGGCGGGGCTGAGTGATGTCGAAGACTTGAATCGCATTCTCGACAAAGCCGTAACGTTGCGCAATATGCTCAAGAATCGCGAACGTGTTCAGCGCATCGCGCAGTACGTTGCCAAGCATTTCGTCGAGAGTGTCGAACCGAGCGGCTACAAGGCATTTCTGGTCGGCGTGGATCGCGAGGCGTGCGCGCTGTACAAGAACGCGCTCGATCGATTTTTGCCCCCCGACTATTCTCAGGTCGTCATCAGTCCCGCACATAACGATCCACCCGAACTGGCGCGCTATCATCTTGCCCTTGAACGCGAAGAGGAAATTCGTAAAAATTTCCGCAAGCCCGATCAACTACCCAAGATTCTCATCGTGACCGAGAAACTCTTGACCGGCTTTGACGCGCCAATTTTGTACTGTATGTATCTTGACAAGCCGATGCGCGATCACGTTCTCTTGCAAGCCATCGCGCGCGTCAATCGTCCGTACGAAGACGAGAACGGCAAGCACAAGCCCGGCGGATTCGTCCTCGATTTTGTCGGCATTTTTGAACATTTGGAAAAGGCACTCGCGTTCGATTCCAAAGATGTGGCGAGTGTGATCGAGGGTTTGGAAACGCTCAAGGCGCGCTTTCGCGGACAAATGATGCTTGGACGCATCGAGTATCTCACGTTGATCGCAGACAAGCGCGCTGATCGTGCCGCCGAAGCCGCGCTCGAAGCGTTTCGCGATGAGGACAAACGTCAAGCGTATTATCGCTTTTTCGATGAACTCGAAGACCTCTACGAAATTCTCTCGCCCGATGCGTTCCTGCGCGAGTTTGTGGACGATTATCATCGGCTTGCAGATTTGTACGCGCTCTTGCGTGCGGCGTACGAAAGCAAAGGCATCGCCGACCGCGAACTGGCGCGCAAGACGGCGACGCTGGTGCAGGAACACACCCAAGTCGGTGTGATTCGTGAGGCGATCGCGCTGTACGAAATCAATCCGCAAACACTCGACCGCATCGCACAGAGTAACCAGCCCGACACGGTCAAGGTGTTCAACCTGCTCAAGAGCATCGCGCAAAAAGTGAATGACGAGGCGGCGCGTGCGCCTTATTTGCTTTCGATTGGTGAGCGCGCCGAAGCGATTGCGGAGGCGTTCAAGCAACGGCAGATAGACACCCAAGAGGCGTTAGCGCGTTTGCAACAATTGGTGAACGAAATCAATGCGGCACAGCGCGAGCAAGCCGAGCGCAACATCACCGGCGAACCGTTCGCAATTTTTTGGCTTCTCAAGCAAGAAGGTGTTGACGTTGCGCACGCCGAGTCAATTGCGCGCGAGATGACGCGCGTGTTGGAGGCGTATCCACATTGGCACGTCAGTGAAGTGCAAGCGCGCGCTGTCCGCCGAGCGTTGTATCAATGTCTCGGTCGGAGTGATTCCCCTATTTCCGCGCGCGAGGTGCCGCGCGTGGTGGATAATCTTATGCGCTTGGTGGGAAGAGCGCGGTAGAAAGCGCGTCGTTGTTAGGAACAAGAGATGAAGAAGAAACTGCTCATAGAGGCGCGTGCACAAAAAAGTTCAGCGCGCACGTTGGAACAACCGCTGGAGGACCTAGTCCCTCTCTCCGTCTTTCGTGCGGAGGTCGCCGCGTGGGCAAAGCGCATCGGGGTTACACCCAAAGAAATTCGTCTGCGTCCGCTCAAGCGCAAATGGGCAAGTTGCTCCAGTCGTGGGTGCTTGACGTTCGATACCGCGTTGCTCAAGCAACCCGCACGCGTGCGCGCCCAAGTGATCGTTCACGAACTCTTGCATCTCAAAGTACCCAATCACGGCAAGTTGTTCAAAGCGTTGTACAAGGCGTACGTGCCAGAGGCACCCAACGAGATCGAATAACTTTTGCGCGTTCACAAGTTGGGTAGTGATCAAAAAGTAATGCTGAGAGTGTCATGTCATTCTGAGGCGCGCCTTGCGCGCCGAAGAATCTCTCAAAGGACATTGCAAGACGCTTCGCTTGCGCTCAGCGTGACAGGTCACCTTACCAGCATTACTTTTGTAGCACTACCCCCAAGTTGAAAGACAAAGGACGAACGCCAAGCGTTCGTCCTTTGTCTTTCGTCCTCTGTCACATCGCGGCACGCGAGCCTGGCACCGCAACCGAATGAATCAACTCTTCCACCACCGCACGCGCCTCCACGTTCTTGAGCCGCGCGGCAGGACTGATGATAAGCCGATGCGCCAATGCCGGCTCGGCAAGGGCTTTGATGTCATCGGGAATTACATAGTCGCGACCCTGAATCGCCGCGCGCGCTTGCGCGGTTTTGTACAGCGCGAGTGAGCCGCGCGGACTGGCGCCCAAATAAATATCGGGATGTTTGCGCGTCGCTTCGACAAGCGCGAGGATGTACTCTTTGATGAGCGCGTCCACGTACACGTCCTTGACCGCGCGTTGCGCGTGGAGTAATTCATCGGCAGTAGCAACTTGGGTGATGGTGTCAATCGGGTGGGTGACGCGTTGCGCGTCGAGCATTGCCATTTCGTCTTTGGGCGCGGGATAGCCCAAACGGATGCGGAGCATAAAGCGATCGAGTTGCGCTTCGGGAAGAGGAAACGTGCCTTCGTACTCGATGGGGTTTTGCGTTGCCATCACGAGGAAGGGTTGCGGCAATGGATACGTGACGCCATCCACTGTGACCTGTCGCTCCTCCATACATTCGAGGAGCGCGCTCTGCGTCTTGGGCGTGGCGCGATTGATTTCATCGGTCAAGACGATTTGCGCGTGAACGGGACCGGGACGAAACTCAAACTCGCGCGTTTTTTGATTGAACACACTGACGCCGGTGACATCGGTGGGGAGCATATCGGGGGTGAATTGGATGCGACGAAACGTGCAACCCAGCGATTTGGCGAGCGCGCGCGCCAGCATCGTCTTGCCAACGCCGGGCACATCTTCGATGAGCAAATGCCCTTGACACAAAAGCGCGATCAACGCGAGTTCGATCTCGTTACGTTTGCCCAGAATGACGCGTTCGACATTCGCCACAATTTTTTGCGCAACTGCGCGCGCAGTTTCGATTTCGGGCATACTTGTCCAACTGTCCTACTGTCCAACTGTCTCACTGTCCAACTGTCCTACTGTCGCACTGTCCCACTGTCCTACTGTCCCACTGTTCACCAGTGCCCGGTTTTCCAATACAACTTGACGCCGACCCAGATTCCAATCGCGACGCCCACACCAAGCCCGAGTACGAGTCCCACAATGCATTGAAGCCAATCCAACATTGTACTAGTCCCACGTTCCCGCGCGTTTGTACAACGAAAAGCCGATGAACACACCCAAGACGAATCCCACCAGCGCGCCGATGACGAAACCAATTCCGAGCATCATTTCTTCTGCGTGCGCGCGACCGCGCCTTGAAACGCGGGCACGCGTCCATTTTCGGTGAGACGATACAAATCGTCTGGCTTTTCGATACGATCGGTGAACAGGATGCCGTCGAGATGATCAATCTCGTGCTGAAACGCGCGCGCAAGCAAATCTTCCCCAGTGAGTTTGATTTCCTTGCCGTTGCGATTCAATCCCTTGACGACGACTTTTTGCGCGCGACGCACAATGCCCACATAACCGGGAATCGAAAGACAACCTTCCTCACCGATTTGTTCACCTTCGGCGCGAATGATTTCGGGATTGATGAGCACGATGCGTTCGCCGCTGTACTGGACACGACGTTTTTCGCGCGGTTGTGCTTCCACCGTGTCGTCCGTATCGTCTTTGGGCATTTCGACGACAAAGACGCGCAAACTCACGCCGATTTGCGGCGCGGCAAGTCCCAACCCGTGCGCCGCGTGCATCGAGTCGAACATATCGTCTATCAATTTTTGTATCGCCGCATCCACGCGCTTGACCTTTTTGGCTTTCTGGCGCAGGATGGGATGTTCGGAGGTCAGAATTTCGCGAATAGCCATTGTTGAAGTTTTCAGTATTCAGTGTGCCAGTATTCAGTTTTTAGTTTGCCTGTTTTTCGTTGTCAGTTTTTAGTTTGCCACTAACTAGTGACGATGCTCGGCGCCTCAGCCGGGGCGGAAGGGTGGATTGCCGTCATCATCGCGCGCGATGAGAGTCGGATGCGCGCCCAAGCGCGTGGCAATCACGTGCGCAAGACGATTCAACTCGGCTTTGTTGAACGATTCGACGCGTTCGGTGATTTTGCCGCCATCAATCAAAAACAAGGTGGGCACTACGACAGGATCGTATTGTTTGGAGACGCGCCAATCATCGTCAATCAAAATGGGAAAGGTGCTCCCGTATTTGGATGCAAAATTTTTGGAAACGTCGCGCCCGTGTTGTGAGATGCCCCACACTGCCAGCCCCGCGCCTTGGTATGCTTGATGTATCCGTTCGACGTAGGGCCAGGCAAGCATACACACGGGACAAGTGGTTTTAAAAAACACGGCGAGTGTCAGCGCCGTGTTGTTCAGCGAGTATGCTTTGCCGTCCACACCGTTCAATGTGAACGCGGGCGCCGCCGCGCCAACGGAAAGAGTCGCCATACAACCTCCGGGTGTCAAAGTCAATGAGCCAATGTACCAATGAGCCAATGAGCCAATTGCCCAATGAGCCAAAGGACGAAGGACGAAAGACGAACAACCCAAGAAATGATTTGGCTCATTGGTTCATTGGATAATTGGCTCATTGACTTTGGCTTATTGGCTCATTTCTTTTTCGCTTTGCGTTCTGCTTCTTCGCGCGCCCAATCGGTGGGATGAATTTGCGCGTGATACGAGGCGGGTTTGGAGAGCGCGTGAATATCAAAGACGTGGCTGATGTATCGCTCGTATCCCGCCAGTTCGTACACGTGATCCATCTTGATTGAATCGAACGGACAAAATTCCGCGCACAAGCCGCAGTTCATACAAATATCAATGTCAATGTAGAACTCGGCAGGTTGTGGTTTGGGTTTGCCTTCGGGTGTGGTTGCGCGCACGATCCAGATGCACTGCGGCGGACACACTTTGGCGCAAATGCCACACGCGGTACAACGTTGTTTACCTATCACAGGTTTGCCAGTGGCAGGGTCAGTGATCGGCTGACCGTTTTCATCGAGCGCGGGTTCGTACACCAGAAACGGAATGAAACGAAAATTTTCTGGCGGGATCAAGCGTTCTTCGGGATACTGCACCGTAAAGATGCCGCTCCCGCGAACACTTTGACGCTCTTTGAACAACTTTTCATCGTAGCGTCGTCCAAGATGTTTGAAATCACCAAGATATGTTTTGACTACGCGACTGGCGGTGTAGCGTAGTCCATTAAGTAATCCAAGTGGCATACGAGTCTCCTAGTCCAAAAGTCCTGTGGTCGAATAGTCGGATAGTCCAATGACGAATTGACTATCTGACTATCCGACTATGTGACTAACGATCTACTTCACCCATCACAATATCAATCGAACCAAGAATGACGATCATATCGGCGATTTTGTGACCGACGCACATTTCGTTCAGCGCGGTCAAGTTGATGAACGAAGGCGCGCGCACGTGATAGCGATACGGATTCGCGCTACCATCGCTGACAACGTAAAAGCCGAGTTCACCTTTGGGATTTTCGGCGCGTCCGTATGCTTCGCCTTTGGGTACACGTACCTGATAGTTCTTCTTGCCGGTCATAATTTCGCCGGGCGGAATTTGTTCGAGCGCCTGTTTGAGAATTTTGATGCTCTGTCGCATTTCTTCGATGCGCACCACAAACCGATCGTACAAATCGCCGACGGTGCCGATGGGAATATCGAACTCAAAGCGATCGTAGATCGAGTACGGCTCGGCGCGGCGCACATCGTACTTGACGCCCGACGCGCGCAACACGGGACCGGCGGTACTGTAGTTGATGGCAAGGTCGCGCGGCAAGATGCCGATGTTCTTGGAACGCGCGAGGAACAACTCGTTCTTCCCCATATACGCTTCCAGTTCATCGGTACGACGCGGCAAACGCTCGTTCACCAGATATTTGCACTTGTCAATGAAATCGTCGGTGACATCGCGCGCGACACCGCCAAAGCGCATATAGTTGCACATCATTCGCGAACCGGCAACTGCCTCGAACAAATCCAAAATCAATTCGCGTTCTTCGAGTGCGTAGATGAGTGGTGTGTAGAACGCGCCCAAGTCGTTGTAGAGAAAGCCAAGCGCAGAGGCGTGATTTTGCCAACGCGTCAATTCTGCCATAATGACGCGAATATACTCGGCACGTTCAGGCGGTTTGATGCCCAACATTTTTTCGACAGTGATGGCGTAGGCAAGATTGTTTGCCATCGAAGTAAAATAGTCGAGCCGATCGGTGAAGGGCATATTGCCCAAGTAGGTGTTGCGTTCGCCGATCTTTTCGTGGTTGCGATGCAAGTAACCCAACACCGGCTCAACCGCGCGTACGGTCTCACCTTCCAACGTCACCTTGAGGCGCAAGACGCCATGCGTGGAAGGATGTTGCGGACCAAAGTTCAAAACGATTTTGTCTGTACGCAGGCGCGTGGCAGTCGCTTGCGCCGCTTCGATGACGGGCACTGTGTCGCGCGGTGGTTTGTACGCCAGCGCGTCGAAATTCGCGGGGTACTGCACGTTATCGTGCCAAGGATTGCGGTCTTCGGCGTAGAGGTGATAACCTTGATCCCAACGTGAGCCAAACGGTTTTTTCTCTTCCTCGTAGTACGGCTCTTTGTAATCTTTGCGGAGCGGATACCCTTCAAAACCTTCCCACATCAAAATTCGGCGCAAGTTGGGATGGCCCTCAAAGCGAATGCCCATCATATCGTACACTTCGCGCTCTTGAAAATCCGCGCCGCGATAGACGGGCACAAGCGATGGCACACTGGGATTATCGCGCGCCGTGTTCACTTTCAGGGCAATTGGCGCGCCGCCGCGTTCAATCGAAGTGAGGTGATAGACCACTTCAAAGCGATCTTGCCAATCTACACTCGTGACATTGTTGAGATAATCAAAGCCAAGTGTATCGTGCAAATAGCGCGCGACATCGCGCAGACGATCTTTTTTGAGAACGATACCTTGCGCGCTGACCGCTTCGACCGCATCGGGATACTGGGTTTTGATTTGTTCTGCCACGACTTGGGGATCGTTCAAATTGATTTTGGTTTCGGAAGCAACAGGAGCGTTGTCAGCCATTGTCAAACTCCGAGTTCACTGAATACTGAACACTGAAAACTCAAAACTGAACCCTACTCTTTCTTCTCCCCCTTGGCTGGCTTGCGAAACTGCAATGCGCGCGCAGCGAGCGCTTCGGGATTCGCGGAGAGTGCGGTGATTTCTTCGAGGCGGCGCGCGTCCATCAAATCGGGACCAAGGATGGGTTCGGGGACACCTTCGGAAATACCTTTGCGATACCAGTGCACATCGCGAATGGATTGTTGGTCAATCTTCTTTTGCAGTTGCATCAAACCGTAGAGCAGTGCTTGCGGTGTAGGCGGGCAGCCGGGCACATACACATCCACCGGAATCAATTTGTCCACACCCGACACAACATTGTACCCTTCTTTGAATGGACCGCCACCACTCGCGCACGCACCCATTGCAAGGACGTATTTGGGTTCTGCCATCTGGTTGTACAAGCGCACAACGGCAGGTGCCATCTTTTTGGTGAGTGTGCCCGCAACGATCATCAAATCGGCTTGGCGAGGTGTGGCACGGAACAATTCCATCCCAAAGCGCGCGATGTCGAAACGCGTCGCGCTCGTGCAAATCATTTCGATTGCACAGCACGCCAAGCCAAAGCCCATTGGCCAGACCGAGTTGCGGCGCCCCCAGTTGTAAATCAGGTCGAGCAGGTCAATGAATTTGTTCAGGGGACCTGTCCACACACTTTGTCGTACTTGTTCGTCAAGCCATTCGTCCTCACTCATCGGACGCGGCAAGGTTGGCTGGTGGTTTTGTGACATATCTTTTCCCTCGCGAGAATTTCAATACATACATCATTCATTATATCATTATCCCCACAGTTCGGCAAACTTGGAGAAAATAAAAAACGCGTCGCACTCTAGCGAGTGGACGCGTGGATAAGATGTAGGACAAGTTTCAAACTTGTTCTACCTGCGTAACATCAGTTACTTGATCTTGCCGCTGTAAATGTCCATCACGGTTGCCAAGAATTCCAACGCCTTGTCCTTGGGTCGCTGGAACGAATTGCGTCCGATGATAGAACCGAAACCGCCACCATCGCGAATCGCGCGCAGTTCGTTAAAGACTTCGGCGTCGTCTTTGGCGGGACCGCCGGAGAAGATGACGATGCGTTTGCCATCGAACGCGCTCTGCACCACGTGGCGTACGCGTTCTGCCAGCGTGCTAATTGGGATGGCGTGTTTCTCGTACACCTTTTTGGCTTCGGCGAGTTCGATGTGCGCGGTGGGTGGTTTGACCTTGATGAGGTTGGCGCCCATTTGCGCGGCGATGTGCGCGGCGTACGCCACAACGTCCACCGCCGTTTCGCCTTCCTTGCTCAAGGTCGAGCCACGCGGATACGACCAGACGACCACTGCAAGACCGTACGACTTGGCTTCTTCGGTCACCTGACGCAACTGTTCGTACATCGCGCGAAAGTTTGCCGAACCGGGATAAATCGTGTAACCGATTGCCACACATCCGAGGCGCAACGCATCGCGCGGACTCGCCGTGAGCGCGGGCATTGGGTCTTTTTCGTCGTGCAAAATCTCGTGACTGTTGATTTTGAGAATCAGCGGAATTTCTGCCGCGTACTTGGCAGCGACGGCTTCGATGAAACCCAGTGGCGCGGCATACGCGTTGCAGCCCGATTCGAGCGCGAGTTGCGCGTGATATTCGGGATCGTATCCTGCAGGATTGGGCGCAAAACTACGCGCCGGTCCGTGCTCGAAACCTTGATCCACCGGCAGAATCACCAACTTGCCGGTGCCGCCCAACTTACCGTGATTCAACAGTCGCGCGATATTTGTGCGCACGCCGGGATTTTCGTGCGCGTACCAACTGAGAATTTCATTCACGCGTGCTTGCATTTTAACCTCCGTCTTTCGTCCTTCGTCTTTGGTCACTATCCTTTCGCCTCGTGTGCCAGGATGATGGCTTCGGCGATTTCGCGCATCGGTTTGCGCGTGTTCATAGACATTTTTTGGATTTTGCGGAACGCTTCGGCTTCGGTCAAGTGTTGCGTGTCCATCAAAATCCCTTTGGCGCGATCTACCAACTTGCGCGTCTCCAGGGTCTCTTTCAAGTCGCCCACTTGTTTTTCCAGTTCGCGAAATTCTTGAAAGCGCGCGAGTGCGATGTCAATTGCGGGTCCAATTTCTTGTTCGCGGAACGGTTTGACGAGATAACCGACGACGCCGGCTTCCTTGGCGCGATCCACCAGATCGCGTTGGCTGTAAGCAGTGAGCAACAATACAGGAGCGATGCGTTCTTGTGTCAGCACGCGCGCGGCTTCGATACCATCCATATTCGGCATTTTGATATCCATAATCACAATGTCTGGTTTCAGTTCACGCGCCGCGTTGATCGCGCTCAAGCCGTCACCGGCTTCGGCAACGACCAGATAGCCCAGCGAGGTAAGCATTTCGCGCAAATCTGCGCGAATCACCGATTCATCGTCCGCGATGATTACTCGAATTCTTTCCATACATTGCCTCCGAGAGGTATCTTGGGAAATTGTACGATAGCCGATACACCATGATCACTTTTCAAATCTACACTTCCTTTCAAATCTTCCGTGACCAACATTCGCACGATGCGTAAACCCAGCGAGTCTATGCGTTCCAAATCGAAACCGGGCGGCAAGGCGCGCCCATCGTCGTGCACGACCAGCCGTACCGAATCGCCGCGATCTTCAAACGTCAGCGAGATGGTCCCATTCACCGTACGAGTATCGTAACCGTGTTCCAGCGCGTTCTGCAACAATTCGTTGATGACCAATGCGCACGAAGTTGCTTGACGTGCGGGCAGGTAAATGTTGGGACCTTCCAGCGTCATCTGAATTTGCTGATCGGGATTCAACAAACTGGCTTGCATCTGCGCGATGATGCGTTGGGCTACGTCGCGAATGTTGATGGCACGCGTGTCTTGCACCGACAAGAATTCGTGAATGACTGCCACACTCAAAATGCGATTGACCGCTTCGCTCAACGCGTTCTTGGTTTCTGGCGCGTGGGCGCGGCGTGCTTGCATCCGCAACAGCGAAGCGACGGTTTGCAAATCGTTCTTGACGCGATGATGCAACTCTTTGATCATCGTCGCTTGCACGGCGAGTTCGCGTTCGCGTGCGCGCGCTTCGGTATCGTCGCGAATCAGCAGGAATGCCAGATAAATGTTGGCGCGCGCTTGGCTAAAGAGCGAGACGCGTTCGCTCCGTACAATCGGAATAACTTTTTTGATCCACGTTCTGCCGCGCTCGTTTGTTTCGACTTGAAGACATTGACGCGTGGCTAACGCGCGCCGCACCAACTCATCGTCTTGCAGTTCCAGATAACTGAGTGGCTTGCCGACCAGCGGTTCGCTATAACCGATGTTGCGGTACAGATTCGTGGCGATGCCACTCATATATCGAATGGTTCCATCCACATCGGCAACGATGATGCCATCGTGTTCACCAAAGGGAGAAAGGTTTTCGATGCCTTTGGGTTCACCGCGCAAGGCACCCTGTTGGAACATTTTGAGCGCGCGTTGAAAGACCTCGCTGCGTCGCTTGAGTCGTTCGCTTTCCAACAGATTTGTTTCGATCAGCATTCCCGCGATGACGCGCCCTTCTTCGTTTTCGATGGGATATGCTTCTTGCACCACTGGCGCCGGTCCTCCTTCGCCACTCACATTGCTGGGGGGATATTCGCGCAGACCACGCGCAAATTGGTGCGTTTCGATGGCGCGAAAGAGCGCGTTGGCATCGAGGCGCGTCAGGTATTGATTGACAAGCGAAGACCGATGAATCGGTGCAATCGAATGCGGTCGCGCTTGATGAAGGATTTCGATTTGTTGCGACGTGCGCGGAACGCCGATGAGAATGTCCGCGCGGCTCAAATCTGCCAAGAGCGGAATCACGTTGCTAATCCGTTGCAACAATGCCTCATCGCGTTCTGCGAGTCCACTGGGCGTTGGGACAACGTTGTCCATTGCTCTCCGTCTGTTCTGAATGTAGCGTCAGGAGTTGGATTAAAAGAAGGTCGAGGTGTTTGCGCCTCGACCTCCCGAAAATTTGAGAGTGTTTGCCTCGGCACGGAGCCGAACTTGTCCGCGTGATGGTGCGAACTCAAGTCTGGCTGAAACGCCTCTCATCGCAGAGTCGGGGCGAGAGGATTTGAACCTCCGACCACTTGTACCCCATACAAGTGCGCTACCGGGCTGCGCTACGCCCCGTTCTCACAAACGATTATAGCAAAGAGTGCAAAATTTGGCAAATAACACAGAAACTCACAACGGCTTTGGATCATAGGCGCGAATGTACCACGTCTATCTCATTTGCGATAGGGCAGGATACGGTTACACAAGCAGGGTTGGTGCAAAGTCTATTGACAAGGCGAATGAATTCACGCTAACAACTACCCGAAGCCGCCCTTCGGCGGCTAATTTAGCCCGCGAAGGCGGGCTTGGGGTCGTTGTCGCGGCGACTTCGAGTCGCCAACTCCGACTTTGCACCAGCCGTGTACGTCAGGGGCTAGAAATTCGGGCGTGAAATGTAGGACAAGTTTGCAAACTTGTCTACGCGTGCGTAACATCAGTGACATCATTTAGGGGTATTCTGTGTTCCAGCGCGTTCTCAAACAAATGCGTGACAAGGTCCGTAGCCGTCAGTATGTAATGACCTTGCACGCCGAAGAAGAAATGAGCGATGATGAGTTGACAATTTTTGATGTGGAACGCTGCATACTTACAGGTGAGATTGTAGAACGTCAGAAAGACGTTGATACAGGTGAATGGAAATATCTGGTCAAGGGTGAAACGGTCGCGGGTAATCAAGTCATCGTGGTAGCCAAGATCAGTTTCACGGGAAAATTGGTTTTCATCACAGTGTATCGTTCGTAAACACTCCCAAGGAGTTTTTTGTTATGGTGTGTGATATTTGCGGCAAAGAAGGTGCGCGACTTCGGTACGTCACTCGCAGTTATGGCAAAGGCGAGAACTTGCTTGTCATCGAGAATATTCCCTTAGTTAGTTGTCCCCACTGTGGGGAAAGTTATTTTACTGCCGAGACCTTGCACGAAATTGAGCGTATCAAACTGCATCGCCAAAGTTTTGCGACAAAGCGACAGGTGGCGATAGCGGAGTTTGCATAGTTTCAACAGGAATGACTGCTAACCTGCACTTGCCGATGTCGCCTATCGGCGGCGCGGCTCAAGTGCGTGCCGTTAGAGTATTCCCCAAGACAAATCTTTGCACTCGGGTAGTGATAACGGCTTACCTCTCCCAACCCAGAAAATAGATTGCTGATTTCAGGAAAAAGGAGAATATGAGCAAGAACAGAACAAGAAGAAATCTGTAACGGGGTATGCTTATGGGTACGGTAATCCTTGCCAAAAATCTCCCCATCACAATTGACCCAAATATTTTAGGTGGCATTCCTGTCTTCCAAAACACACGCGTACCAGTCCAGACCTTGTTCGATTACCTTGCCGATGGTTACACACTCGAAGAGTTTCTGGATAATTTTCCGAGTGTTAAACGCGAAGATGCTTTGCTGCTTGAGAGTGCATTTCCGTCCCAGATCGTTAGAAAATGAGTGAAACCTTTCAACGAATTCAAGAATTGGTAAGGCGCGGTCAGATACAAATCTCGGCACATGGCTATGACGAATTAGCAGCAGACGAGATTCTGGTTGAGGAGATTCTAGCAGGAGTGCAAGAAGGACTTGTTGTTGAGGATTATCCTGATTTTGCTAAAGGGCCATGCGTTCTTGTTCTCCAACGAGATTCACATCAACAGCCAATTCATGTTCTATGGGGTATTCCCAAAAACAAATCCTCACCTGCTGTCGTGATAACGGCTTATCGTCCTGACCCGAAAAAATGGACTGCTGATTTCAATAAGAGGAGAGTATGAGCAAGAAACGCCAGATCAAGTTAGTGCATGAGGGAGAATACGTTGCCGAAGTTGAAGTGGAATTGATTGAATCTACTGAAGGATGGGGACCCTATCTGTCTGTAGAAGACGCCAAGAAACTGGATGAGGTTCGTCAAGCATTGCGTTGGGGAGACCTTCGCAAAGCCAGCACCCTTGCGCGCGTCTATCGTCTTACACCAGTGGCAGTATGAGCCATTTTTGATAAGCACCAGTGAACTTGCATAAACTCACAACGACGTGAAAGGAGAAAACGGAATGCAACGACTCTATGCCGAGAGCGACAAGTGTTCAGGGTGCCGCGCCTGCCTTGTCGCTTGTTCACTCAATCTCTTCAAAGAGAACAATCCTAAAAAAGCCGCGCTCGTTATTCACGCGCTATTTCCCACCCCGGGCGTGTTCAAGGTGAGCGTGTGTACGCAATGCGGCGAATGCGCGGCGGTGTGTCCCACCGGCGCGATCAAACAGAACGCGCGCGGCGCGTACTATGTGGACCCCGCCGAGTGCACACTGTGCGAAGCGTGTGTGCCCGTTTGCCCGGAGAACGTGATGTTCGTCCGCACAGGACTCGCAGATACGGCGTGGAAATGCGACTTGTGTGGCGATTGTATCGCTGTGTGCGGTACCGATGTGCTGCGCATCGGCGAAGTAGCAACAACGGCGTAAGGAGGCGACGATGAACGGCTACGGTGGCAATATTTTGCGCGTCAATCTTTCGACTGGTAAAATCTCCAAAGAACCGACTCCGCCCGAACTCACGCGCGATTTTTTGGGCGGACGCGGCTTTGGCGCGTACTTTCTCTACAAAGAAGTGCCCAAAGGTGCCGATCCGTTGGGTCCCGACAACAAACTCATCATCTCCAGCGGTCCACTTTCGGGTTTGATGATTCCTGGCGCGGGCAAATGCGATTTCACATGCAAGTCGCCGTTGACTGGCGGTTATGCTGGCGCATCGCTCGGTGGAATGTTCACTGCCGAAATCAAGTACGCGGGACTCGATACCATCATCCTCGAAGGCATCAGTCCCAAGCCGGTGTACTTGTTCATTGACGATGACAAGATCGAATTGCGCGACGCGTCGGCGTTGTGGGGCAAGGGCACCTTCGCTGTCGAAAAAGAATTGAAAGAACAACTCGGCGAAGAATTTCAAATCGCGTGCATCGGACCCGGCGGCGAGCACGGCGTAACGTACGCGCACATCAATCACGATTACGGTCGCCAAGCCGGACGCGGCGGTGTGGGCACGGTGATGGGTAGCAAGCGCGTCAAGGCGATTGCGATTCGCGGCACCAAGCCGATTCCTGTCGCCGATATGGATGCGTATCGCAAAGCAGGAATGGCATTGTTCGATGCATGCAAAAAATCGGAATTGCTACGCCCTTGGCAACAACTCGGTACGACGATGGTCGTGAGTTGGTGCGATGAAGTCGGCGCGCTGCCCACGCGTAATTTCAGCGCAGGATCGTTTGAAGGTGGCAAGACACTCTACGGTCCGTATATGCGTCAAAAAATCGTCATCACGGACAAAGGATGTTTCGCGTGTCCGTCGCCGTGCGGCAAGTATAGTCGAATGAAACGCTATGGTACGAATGTCGAGGGACCTGAGTACGAAACAATCGGAATGATTGGATCGAATCTTGGCATCGCGGAAATCGAAGATGTGGCGCAAATCAATCTTTTGTGCGATGATTGGGGCATTGACACGATTAGCGCGGGTGGTACAATCGCGTGGGCGATGGAATGCTACGAACGCGGCATCTTGACGCAAGCCGATACGGATGGACTCGATTTGCGCTTTGGCNACGTCGAAGCCGTGATGGAGTTGATTCCCAAGATCGCCAAGCGCGAAGGATTTGGCGCGCTGCTCGCGCAAGGCGTACGTCGCGCAGCGAAACAAGTCGGCAAGGGGAGTGAGAAATTTGCCATCGAAGTAAAAGGGATGGAGCAATCGGCATACGCCACCCACAGCGCGACGGCGATGCTTCTCGCGTATATGACTGCCGATGTGGGCGCGCATCACAA
Organism: Anaerolineae bacterium; assembly: GCA_026417715.1. GTDB lineage: Bacteria > Chloroflexota > Anaerolineae > UBA4142 > UBA4142 > VGOB01. The sequence continues at coordinate 17,746 of JAOACU010000002.1, forward strand.
TCGCGCGTGGGCGATCACGTACGATTTGCAAGTGGGGCGCGAACTGGTGAATGCGGACAAGGTGGCGCGTGTGATTTGGTTGCAACACATTCGCCCGATGTTCGATACTTTGGGCGCGTGTCGCTTGCAATGGGTAGAGTTGAACATTGATCTCGAATTGTATCCGCCCGCGCTCGAAGCGATCACTGGCGTCAAACGTTCGTGGAAAGATTTGGAACTGATTAGCGAACGCATTTGGAACTTGACGCGAATGTACTGGGCGCGTGAGGTAGCGGGCTTTGGACGCACGTGGGATATGCCACCGCCACGCTTTTACACCGATCCGCCCAAGACTGGCGCAACCGCTGGCAAGATCACATCACTCGAAGATGTGAACAAACTACTCGACTTGTACTACGAACAACGCGGCTGGGATGCGAACGGATTGCCAAAAGCAGAAACGTTAGAGCGACTCGGTTTGTCCAAGTTGGTTGCGTAGGTTGAGATTAGAGATTGGAGATTAGAGATTCAATCTCCCAATCTCCAATCTCTAATTCTCTAATCTCCATTTCCAAATGTCTGCACACCTCCACGCACTTGGCATCATCAAATCGTATATCGGTGGAAAAACGGAAATCGAAGTCGAAGCAGGGAACACGGTGCGCGAAACATTGCGCGCACTCAACATTCCGTCGGAAGTTGTTGCGCTCGTAGTCGTGAATGATGTACCACAATCGAAAGAGTATCGCGTGCAAGAGGGAGATGTGGTCAAGTTGATTGCGGTGGTGGGTGGAGGATAAAATTTGAATCAAACCATCACTTTTGTCCAAGAGAATATTTCTGCCAAGTACTATCGGTATGCTCTACTTTTAGGCATCTTTACTGTGCTCTACAATCTGGGTGAGGGCATCTTTTCGATTGCCTTTGGCGTGAGCGATGAGACGCTCGCGCTGTTTGGCTTTGGCGTGGACAGTTTTATCGAGGTGCTGTCGGGGCTAGGCATCGTCGCGATGATTTTGCGAATGTGGAAGAATCCCGACACGCCCAAAAGTGTGTTCGAGAAGACCGCGCTGCAAATCACGGGTATCAGTTTTTACCTGCTGGCGATTGGTTTGTTCGCCACTGCACTCATCAACATCTACACAGGACATCATCCCGAAACGACGTTGAGCGGCATCATCATTTCCCTGATTTCGATTGTGACGATGTGGGCACTTGTGCGCGCCAAAACCCACGTGGGGCATCGGCTCAACTCTGCGCCGATTCTTGCCGATGCGAATTGCACCAAAGTTTGTATCTATATGTCCGTTGTCCTTTTGGCGTCAAGTTTGTTGTACGAGTTCACAGGTATCGGCTATGTGGACAGTCTCGGCGCGCTGGGATTGATTTACTTTTCCGTGCACGAAGGACGTGAGGCGTTCGAGAAAGCACGCGGCGCGGAGACGTGCGCGTGTATGCATGAGGCAGACTAACAGCGATGGTAGAGAGTGAACACAAGATCGGTGAGCGCAGAATTGAAAAAGTGGTGACCAAAGTTCCACTGCGTACGCGCAAAAACGATTTTGCGTACTGGCAGACACGTCCCTACGCTGAACGTCTTGCCGCATTGCAAGAAATTCGTCGCGGGTATCATCGGTGGAAATACGGTGCTGAACCAAGATTGCAAAGAACAGTGACTATCATCAAAATTATAGACATTTGATTTGGAGAGCTTGAATGAAGCGACTTTGGCTCGACCTTGGAGACCTTGGCGTGTTCGTGCGACCCGCTGGCGCACACGACCGCTGGCAGGATCACGGCTTGGGGCTCCTCCGTACGATTCTGAAAAACAACAATATCGAAACTGATCTGTTTTCGACGCGCGCGATTCGTTCTTTCAAAGAACTGGACAAACATGTCGCGGGTTACGATGTGCTCGTGATGAACGTGCGTAGTTACACTTATCCGTTTGCCTACCAAGCCGCGAAAATCTTCAAGCGCGTCAACCCGCGCGGCATCGTTGTCACCGGTGGAATGCACGCGACCGTCGCGCCCGACGAGATGGAGTCCATCAAGGAATTCGACATCATTTGCAAAGGACCCGGCGAAAATATCATCGTGGACTTGATGCGCGATCCGCGCGCGTTTCCGCGCATCGTCGTTGGCGTTGGCGCGAAATCAATGGCAGACTGGCCCCTGATGGATCGCACGCTCTGGCCCAATCCCAACCTGCCCGATTTTCCCTGGCCCCTCGAACCCGAATGCGGCTGGGGTCCTGGTCCCGTCGCGACAGTGCTGACGAGTCGTGTGTGTCCTTGGCAATGTGTCTTTTGCAACGAATCGTCGTACATTCCGAATATGGGACGCAAGCCGGTGGATCAGGTGATTGACGAATTGAATTATCTCGATGACAAGTACGGTCCCATCGGCTCAGTGGTCATTCACGATTCGATGTTCTTCCAACATCCCGCATGGTTGCGAGAGTGGCTCGAAAAATATCCGCGCAAGGCACACAAACGCTGGCCCTATTGGGCAGCAGCGCGTTCGGATGCGGTGCGTCACTGGCCCGATTTGTTCGAGGCACTCGTGCGTGAGACCAACTGGAACATTGTCTCCATCGGCTTTGAGTCTGGTAGTGATCGCGTCCTGAAAATTCTCAACAAGGAATGCACCGCCGAGGACAACTATTTTGCGATTGATTTGCTGAATCGCATCGGCGATGATTTGGAGGCGCGCGGTTACATTCCACCCAAATTCTGGGCGAACATTATGCTCGGCATTCCTGGCGAAACGCGCGAAGACGCGTTTGACACGATTCGGATGCTCAAGCGAATGAAGCGCGTTCTGCCTTCGATTTCATACTACGCGCCGTACCCCGGTTCTGCGCTTGGCTATCAACTCATTGCCGAAGGCAAGAGTCGAATGTCGAAGGACAACTATCATCGCTATCCCGATGACAAAAAAGTCAAAGGGATTGATTACGGTTTCTACAAACGCTTGTTGCAAGGCAAGTACGAACGTGAAGTGAATGCCAAGTTGCCGCAATTCTTGCGCGACAAACCCGGCGTGTTCGCCGATGCGTTGATCAAAGCGTGAGCGCGACGCGAAAGGGCGCGAAATTTTCGCGAACCTTTCGCGACCTTTCGCGATCTTTCGCGATCTTTCGCGACCTTTCGCGTACCAATAGGAATATGAGCAGTTTCAATAACCCACACCACTTTTATCTCTTTGCAATGAAAAACGGCAAAAAGAAACTCGCGTATGGGACAACGCCCGAAGACGCGTACGAAAATCTCAGGTTGCGCCTGACGCCCAAGGAGATGGAGCAAATCATCAAAGACCAGTACGTTCGTTTTCACCAACGCGATTTGCAAAAGTATGTTCACGAACTTGGTTAGTAATGGCTCTCTTTGAATGTTAGGTGGATAAAACGCGCGGCGGGTCAAGGAGGCGCGATGGCAAAAATAAAGGAAACAAAAGCAACGTACTCTACCGAAACAGTTACGGTCGTTACCTCACGCGGTACGACCGAGATTCCGCGCGCCTTGCGCCAACGTTATGGTGTCACCGCCAAGTCGCGCTTGCGCTGGATGGATACGGGGCACGGATTGCTGGTTGTGCCAGAGCCGTTGTCCATTACCAGAAAAGCCAGACAGAGAGCAAGTTCCAAACCAACTTCCAAACCAACGTACAAATCTACAAAGCAAAGCAAACGCGAATTTCTGAGATGGTTGGACGAATGGATGCAAGAACCAGACGACTGGACGCCCGCACAATGGGACGAGTTTGAACAAGAATTGCGTGCCAACCGAGTCACGTTTCGAGACATCGAGATATGACAACGTTCTTGTTGGACACGAACATTCTTTCAGCAATCCTTCGCAAGGACGCAACAGTCGAACAGCGTTTGCGCCAAGCCATAGTTGATGATGATAACCTGTTGCTCTCCGTTGTTGTCTATTTTGAAATCAAGCGTGGCTTACTCAAACGCGATGCCAAAAAGCAGATGGCAACATTCGAGTACCTATCGAATCAATTCGCGTGGTGTGATGTAATTGTTGAAGATTGGGAACTTGCCGCGCATTTGTGGGCAGAACGATTCAAACGTGGCAAACCGATTGTTGATGCCGATGTGCTCATTGCCGCGCAAGCCAAACGCCTTGACGCAATTCTCGTAACGGACAACATCAAAGATTTTGCTGATCTGGGTGTAAAAACTGAGAACTGGAAAGTACGATGAGAATTTTACTTGTTTCGCCAGATTCCAAAGTGTGGAACTCGCGTGCCCATATCCACAACGGTTTGGGCTATCTCGCGGGTTCGCTCTTGGCAAATGGCTATACCGATGTAACCATACACGACGGCGCCGTCGAAACCGAATCGGTGGCGCAAGTGCTCGATCGCGCGCGCGCCGAAAATCGTCCCTACGATGTGGTTGGTATTTCCGCACCGACCGTGCTCATCGAAAACGCGTGGCGCATCGCGCGCGATGCCAAAGCGCGCGGTGCCATCACGATTCTGGGTGGTCCACACCTCACGCTCCAACCCGACGAATCTATGCACAAACCCGAAGTGGACTTGGTCGTGCGCGGTGAGGGTGAGGATACGATCATCGAGATTCTGCGCGTGCTCGAGACGACGGAAGACGGACGACCGACGACGGTCAACAGTCATCGGTCGTCGGTCACTGATACGCGGTTACGCCACATCCTTGGACTCTCGTGGCGCGACGCGGCGGGGCGCATTATGCACAATCCTGACCGTCCCTTGCGTTCTGATTTGGATAACATCCCGCTGCCCGCGTATCACCTCTTCAAAATCGAACGTTACACCAACTTGCAACCACTCACCGATGGACTCGATCCGCACGCGCGCGCGTACACGATTGTCACGTCGCGCGGATGTCCGTACAAATGCACCTACTGCTCCAAGCCGATCACTGGCAATACCTGGCGCGCGCGTTCCGTCGAGAATGTGATCAAAGAGTGGCGGATGCTCGTCAAAGATTTCCGTGCGACCGAAATCGGCATCACCGATGACATTTGGAATCTCGACATCAAACGCGCCAAAGAATTGTGCCGCGCGATCATTGACGAAGGGCTGAACACCGTGCCTTGGGTGACCGTGCACGGGATGAAGGTGAATCACACCGACTTGGAATTGTTCCAATTGATGAAAAAAGCCGGGTGCAAGCGCGTGGGATTCGGTGTGGAAAGTGGCGACGAGTACATCTTGAAACACGTCGTCAAAAAATCGCAGACGCTCGATCAAGTGCGCGCAGCGTTTCGCAATGCCAAAGCCGCTGGTTTGCAAACGATGGGCTTTTTCATCTACGGGATGCCTGGCGAAACCGAAGAGACGATGGAAAAGACCACGCGCTTTGCACTCGAACTCGATCCTGATCTGGCGAACTTTATGATTGCCGCGCCATACCCCGGCACTGAACTGTGGAAACTCGTGCAGAAAGAGGGTATTCTCTTTTCGCACAGTTGGGACGATTACGCGATTCATTCGGACAAGGCGCATTTTCAGATTGGCGATCTCACGGCCGAACTGGTCGAACGCAAGTGGCATGAGGCGTATCGCCGCTTTTACTTTCGCCCCAAGCGCATCTTGCGCCGCCTGATGATGCGCGATACGTGGCTACACGCGCCGCAACGCGCGCGCGACGCCGTGCGCTTTTTCTTCGGCGCCAAAGTAGGGAACGGCGCGCATTGAGGGAGATAAAAAATGTCAACCCGCACAGTTGAACTAAAACAAATACAAAATAGAATCCAAAAGATGGAAAACGCCATTTCGCAAATGCAACGTGCTTTACGTGAACAAGGCCTCCTTCCTACACGGACGCGCACCACCTCACGCCGCAAGTTGTCCAATCACGAGCACGTACAAAAAATCTTGCGTCAAGCGGGAATGTTGGCAGAACTAACTCCAGAGGAAAAAGCGCGCGCAGCGCGCTGGAGTGCGTTGCCTGCTGAAGAGCAGAGACGTATCTGGGACGAGTTCTTTAATCTGAAACTTGACAAACCGCTTTCAGATGTCATTGTTGAGAATAGACGGTAAATCCCTATGGCAATTTTCTATTTTGACGCAAGTGCTGTTGTCAAGTATTTCCATCGCGAGCCCGGTACGACTTGGATTCGATTCATCGCTGATCAAACCACCAACGAAGGACATCGCGCCAACCAGATTTATCTTGCCGAAATCAGCCGCGTTGAAGTGCCAGCCGCTTTTGCGATTTTGGCAAGGACACAGCAAATCAGCATACGTGTCCGTGACTTGATGTATGACGCGTTCCTACAAAAGTTGGAAAGCGAATTTCAGTCCTTACGTCTAACGTCGAAAATTATTCGCCATGCCGCCGAACTCACACAAAAGTACCCTCTAAAGGCGTATGATGCGATTCAATTGGCGGTTGCCCTTGAATTGAACGCTAAACTGCAACCCTATACTCTCTTGGCTACTTTTGTCAGCGGTGATGATAACCAACTCCAAGCCGCGCGCGCCGAAGGACTCGTGACCGAAAATCCGTTTGACCACGAATGATTCTTTCTCTCCTCCCCAAAATCCCGCTCTACTGGTCGTTCTATCGCTTCGGTTTTCCGAAACTCTTGCCGTTCAGCATCGTCATCAGTGTTTCGTTCCGATGCAATTCGCGTTGTCGCACTTGTGATGTGTGGCGCAAACCGAACGACGACCTGACGCTCGATGAATGGACGCGCGTCTTTCAACATCTCGGCAAGCCGATTTACCTCACCTTCACTGGCGGCGAACCTTTCCTCCGCAAAGACTTGCCCGAACTGGTGATGGCGGCGTACGATCATTGCCGTCCCACCTATATCACGATTCCCACCAACGGACTCCTCACCGACCGCATCCGTGAAGGCGTCGCGCGCATTTGCGCGCACGCGCGCGCATCGAACATCGGCATCAATCTTTCGCTCGATGGCGTTGGCGCGGAACACGATGACATTCGCGGCGTGCCGGGCAACTGGGAACGCGCGATGCAGACATGGCGCGCGCTCAACGAGTTGAAACGTGCACATCCGAACCTTGTGCTGAGCGTTCACACTGTTGTCTCACGCTTCAACATTGCGCGTTTCTGTGACATTTACACCGAACTCCAAAAACTCGCGCCCGATTCGTACATCACCGAAGTTGCTGAAGAACGTGTCGAACTCGATACCGTTGGACTCGACATCACGCCGCTGGCGCGCGAGTACGCGCCAATCGCCGATTTTTTGAGCGCGCAGGCGCACGCGACACCCGCGCGTGGTTTTGCGCGGCTCACCCAATCGTTCCGCGCGCGCTACTATCAAATCGCCAAGCGCGTGCTCAGCGAGCAACGCCAAGTCATCCCTTGCTTTGCAGGTTGGGCAAGTGGTCACATTGCGCCGAACGGCGATGTGTGGTCGTGTTGCATTCGCGCCGAGCCCATCGGCAACCTACGCAATACGCAATACGACCTCCGTCCAATCTGGTTTGAACAGGTTGGCAACCTGAGGAATCTGCGTCAGCGTATCGCTGCTGGTGAATGCGCGTGTCCGATGGCGAACGCCAGTTACGCGAATATGCTGTTGCACCCACCGACCTTGTGGCAAGTCGCGCGTGAACTTTTGACTCGTCCCAAAGTCTAGCAGGGTTGGTGCCAAGTCTCTTGACGAGCGAATCAATCTTGTGGTGAGCGAAGCGAATCCATCGCCGCAACAACTACCCAAAGCCCGCCCTTCGCTAACCTCAGGGCAGGCTCTACGCGGGCTGGTTTAGCCGACGGCGGTCGGCTTCGGGTAGTCGTCGCGGCGACTTCGAGTCGCCAATAACCGACTTTGAGTTTGTTTTCTCTGTAGCGATGTGCTATAATCCCAATTAGGCGAACTATACGCCATCAAAGGAATGACTATGAATACTCAAGCGATACCAACCAATCCACAATCCACGATCCCCGAATCGAAAACTGGACAGCCCGGCGTTGTCTTTGCTAAACTCGATGATTTGTTGCGCTGGGCGCGCACTGGCTCGATGTGGCCCCTCTTGTTCGGGCTTGCCTGTTGCGCGATCGAGATGATGGCAGTGTATATGCCGCATTTCGATTTGGCGCGCTTTGGGATGGAAGTGTATCGTGCCTCACCGCGCCAAGCCGATTTGATGTTCGTCGCTGGACGCGTCTCGCGCAAGATGGCGCCCGTTGTGCGTCAACTGTACGATCAAATGATGGAACCCAAGTGGGTAATCGCGATGGGTGATTGCGCCGCGTGTGGTGGCATCTACAACAACTATGCGATTCTGCAAGGTGTGGACGAGATCATTCCCGTTGATGTGTATGTTGCGGGTTGTCCGCCGCGTCCCGAAGCGTTGATGGATGGAATCTTGATGCTGCACGAGAAAATCAAAAAGGGCGAACCGCGCGGACAAATTCGTATCGAGCAGTGGGGGTTGCGCGGATAAAAGTACTAGTCAACGGGAATCGCTTATGCAAGATTTCTTGCGCCAGATTCGTGAACGTGTCAAACGTAAAGAATATCAAATCTCGGCGCATGCCGAAATAGAGCGCGAAGCTGAGGAGATAACCATTCCTGAAATTGTCGAAGCGGTGTTGACAGGAGAAATCTTGGAAGATTATCCTCAAGACCCACGTGGCCATAGTTGTCTGATTCTCGGTTTCACGAATGCTGGGCGCGCTATTCATTCGGTCTGGACAATCATACCCGATGGTCGTGCACGCTTGATCACGGTGTACATACCTCAATTACCCAAGTGGATTGATCCGCATACGCGGAATAGGAGTATGACCCAATGAAAGCCAAGAAGAGCAAACGAATCCCATGCAGTTTTTGCTCAGGTGAACTTGAAGATACAATTGTGCAACATCCGTATCGCTGGAAGGATAAAATCTACATCTTCGAGAATGTTCCTGCGCAGGTGTGTCGCCAGTGCGGTGAAAAATACTTTGATGCATCAACCGTAGAAATAATGGAGCGTACCGTCTTGGAGAAAATCAAACCACAACGCACGATCCGTGTGCCCGTGTTCTCTTTTGGTCAACTTGTTGTTCAAACCAAATAAGGTCTTGTCCGATTCTTGCGAAACGACTGTGCGCAAAGAGCATAACTGTTCTATCCCCCGATCAACAGCCAAGAGGCATTTGTCACGCTGAGCGCAGCGAAGCGTCCCGCCAAGTGGTTTGAGAGATTGTTCGTTCCCTTCGGTCGCTCAGAATGACCGCTAGCCCCATTGGTTAGTAGCAAACGGAGGCGTGCAATGCAGGTGTACGATTTCAAAGTAGTTCTCGAACCCGATGAAGAAACGGGTGGCTTTGTGGTGTCTTGTCCGAGTTTACCGGGCTGTTACAGTCAGGGCGAGACAGTCGAAGAAGCACTGAAAAATATCGAGGAAGCCATCTTGCTCTGTCTAGAAGATATGCGTGAACGCAATCAACCAATTCCGAATCCGCGCGGAACGCTCATTGGAAGCGTGGCAGTGACATTATGATTCCGTTCCTTGTTGTATCGGCGCGTGAAGCCATTCGCGCTTTTGAAAAAGAGGACACAGAACAGATATGGAGCGCAAGGTGTTTTATCCCCCCGACCAACAACAGTTGTATGACCTAATTGAACGGATCGAAACAAACCTTAAAGAACTTAGACAACTCCTCACGCATTACTCAGCCATCCCATCCAAACGGCGTGCCAAGTCGCTGTACGGCATTTTTCCGCGCACGCGCATCACTTTGAACGATTTTCGTGAAGCACGACAAAGTTGGTCACGTCGCATAGAGAAGGCATAGATGTTGTACGTTCCTGACACGCATGCTCTTGTTTGGTATGTGACTGCTGATAAGCAACTTGGCAAATATGCCAAAGCCGCGCTCGCGTCGGTAGATACCGGAAAGAATCAGGCAGTTATCTCGGTCATTGTGTTGGCAGAGATGATGTATCTGGAGGAACGCGAGCGAATCAAAGTCAGACTAAACGTTCTGATCGAGCACCTACGCTCAAATCCCAACTACATCATTGCACCGTTGACACTGGAAACGGTTCTGCTAGCGCAAAGGATAAAAGGCGTACCTGAGTTATTTGACCGAATGATTGTAGCGACAGCGTTAGAGTACAATGCCACTCTGCTGACCCGTGATTCGGTTTTTCAAGGCGTATCTGAAGTGAAAATACTTTGGTAGGATTGGCGATGGCGACAATTGAGACTGTAATCACCAAACTACGCGAACGCTTTCCGAACGCGATTCAAAACGTCACTGAATTTCGCGGTGAGACGATGGTCACGCTCACGCGCGAAGCGCTCGTGGATGTGGCGCGCTTTTTGCGCGATGACCCCGACTTGCAATTCAATCTGCTCCTTGACATCACCGCGCTCGACTGGTTGCCGCGCGAACCGCGCTTTGAAGTGCTCTACTATTTCCTCTCGATGCGCAACAACCTGCGCTTGCGCGCGCGCGTGCCACTATACAGTCACGATACGAACGTCCCTTCGCTCACGGCGGTTTATCCGGGTGCGAACTTTTACGAGCGCGAAGTGTACGATTTGTTCGGCATCACGTTCTTGTACCATCCCTTCTTGCGACGCATCCTCCTGCCCGATTACACGACGGGGCATCCCCTCCGCAAAGATCATCCGCTCGGTTACGAACCCGTCGAGTTCACGCACACGTACGACGAAATTCAACCGACGAAACCGAATGCCGAACCGCCGCCGCGCCCGCGCCGACTCATCGGTAGTGTGGGTGGCGCGGTCACCGAAATTCCGTTGACAGTCACCGAACCTGCCACACCTTGGTCGGGCGCGCAGACCGAAACGCTGCTAATCAATATGGGACCGCATCATCCCTCCACACACGGCGTTTTGCGCGTCGCGCTCGAAGTGGACGGCGAAAAAATCGTCAACGCAATGCCGGACATTGGTTACTTGCACACAGGCATCGAAAAGAACGCGGAATACAAGACGTATCTTAAAGCGATTCCGCTGTTCGATCGAATGGATTACTTTGCCACGTTCTTCAATGTTCTGGCATACTGCCTCGCCATCGAAAAATTGATGGAGGTGGATGTGCCCGAACGCGCGCAAATCGCGCGCGTGATTTTGTGCGAAATCCAGCGCATTCAATCGCATCTCGTTGCCGTCGGTTCGCAAGCGATGGACATTGGCGCGGTGACGGTGATGACGTACGCGTTCCGCGAACGCGAAGCCGCGCTCGATATTTTCGAGATGGTGAGCGGCGCGCGGATGATGACATCGTACTTTCGTTTTGGTGGCTTGGCGGAAGACTTGCCCGCTGGTTTTTCCGATGCGGTGCGCGCGTTCGTCAAGATGATTCCGCCGCGCCTCAAAGAGTACGAAGACCTGCTGAACAAGAATCCGATTTGGTTGATGCGCACGCGCGGCATCGCCGAGTACACGGCTGAGCAAGCCATTGCGCACAGCGTCACAGGTCCGATGTTACGCGCCGCTGGTGTCAAGTGGGACTTGCGCAAAGTATCGCCGTACTGTGGCTATGAGCAGTACGATTTCGATGTGGTGACAGGTACGCGCGCCAAAGCCGATGTGCTCGAGTGCTACTATGTGCGAATGGAAGAGATGCGGCAATCGCTCCGCATCATTGAGCAAGCGTTGAAGAAATTGGAAAAGACGAAAGGGCAACCGTACATCACGAACAATCGCAAAGTCGCACCGCCGCCCAAACACGAATTGCAACATTCGATGGAGGCGGTCATTCATCATTTCAAGTTGTGGACGGAGGGTATCACGCCTCCTGCTGGCTTGGTGTACGCCGCTGTCGAGTCGCCGCGCGGCGAACTGGGCTTTCTCGTTTCGAGCAACGGCACGAATCATCCGCATCGCGTTCACGTGCGCACACCATCGTTCGCCAATCTGCAAATGCTCCCACTCATTTCCAAAGGGTACTACATCGCCGACCTCGTGGGCATTATCGCGATGACGGATATTATTTTGGGGGATGTGGATCGGTAATCAATCGCCCCCGAATACAATTCGGGGGCTAGCACAGATGGAAAACCCGATACAATCGGGTTAGAGCAATCGGTTTTTAACCGATTTCCACTTTTGTTAGCCGCCGATTTCCAATCGGCGGCTGAGCATCGAGTATGACAATGGCGGAGGAGTACGATCTCTTTTTGAGTCACGCGGGCGAAGATAGCGCGTGGTGTGAAATGCTCGCCGAGCGTTTGCGCAACGAAGGCGTGCGCGTCTGGTTCGACAAATGGGAACTGGAACCCGGCGATCATCTCTTGGCGCGCATAAACGATGGCATTCGTCAGTCGCGCAAGATGGTAGCAGTATGGACGCCAGCGTATTTTCACAAAGCATGGACGCAGATGGAGGCGTTTAGCGCGCAACACCCCGACGTGCTGGCGCAAGACCGTCCGCTCATTCCGATTCTGCGCGCCGATTGTGACATTCCGCCAACTTTGCGCAACCTCGTCTATATTGATTTTCGCAACGACGCCGATTTCGATTTGCGCGTGCGACAACTGATTCAAGCGTTGGATTTGCCGCGCCGTGAATTCGTTGATGAATCCGAGTGGCGCGAAGTTGAAATCGAACCAACGAAACGCGGACGCTTGGCACAAGTTCGAGGTAAACGTTTTGAAGATGAGGTCGCCACACTCTATCGGTTGCTGGGGTTTGAGATCACACAGGATACCCAAATCAACGGCGTCCAAATTGACTTGCAGATTCAAAAACGCGAAGGTGGCTTGACCACCCAAGCCATCGTCGAATGTAAAGACCTGCGCGTCACCTCCGCTGAGCGCGATCAAATTCTGGCGCAACAAAACATCATCCAAAGAGTTCAACCGCGCTGGCGTTGGGTGGTCGTTTCATCGCAAGGATTTTCTGCCGATGCGCGCGCGGCGCTAGAATCGGCAGGTATAGATTGCACCACCTATGCTGAACTCTTGCGCGAACTCGTACCGCTCGATAGTTACGCCGATGGTTTGATTCGCGAGTTTGAAGAGTGGATGCGGACAACGTGGAATGGCGAAGACTGGTTCATTCGTCCCGATGTGCAAACGGACATTACCTACGAAACGCGTCCCGCACTCACACACCTTTCTAAATGGCTCGGCGACAATCGCACGAATCTTTTGGTTGTGTTGGGCGATTTGGGTACGGGCAAGAGTACGCTCGTTCGTTTTTTGGCGTACCACCTTGCCAAAAGTTTTCGCGCCGATCCGCTTCGCCATCCAGCACCGGTATTGATTCCACTCCGCGAAGTGCGCAAAGAGATTTCGCTGGAAGGTATCGTCATCAGTCATTTTGCACGACGTGGCTTGCCTGCCATCAATTTTCCGCGCTTGGAACATTTGGTTCGCCTTGGCAAAATCATTATCCTCTTTGATGCGTTCGATGAGATGGCAGACCGCGTGCGTTGGGACGTGACCAAGAGTAATTTTACCGAATTGCGCCGCGCGGCAGAGGATCAAGGCAAGGTCATACTCACGTGTCGTACGCACTATTTCAAAGATCGCACCGAGCAGGTGAAACTCATCGGTGAAGGACCGCGTCTTTCGGAAATCGAAACGGAATTGTACCGCGAACTGCGTCAACAATCGGGCGCAGAAGTTGTCTATCTGCAAGAGTTCGATGATGCCAAGATTCAGGCGTACTTGCGCAAAGCGCGTCCGCACACGGCACAAGAGGATTGGAGCAAAATCCAAAACATTTACAACTTGCGCGACCTTGCCACGCGTCCGCTCTTGCTCGATATGATTGTCAAATCCCTGCCCAAACTTCAGGCAGGGCAATCCATCAACGCCGCCAGTCTCTACACGGTGTACACTAACATTTGGATCGAACGCGAAGAAGCCAAAGGACGTTTGCTCGACAAAACCACCAAAGCGCGCTTGATGCTCGAACTAGCGTGGCGAATGTGGAACGAGGAAAAGAGTGAAATTCATTACCGCGACCTTGTGCCGTTCGTCCAAGCATTGCAGCAAGACAGGATTGTAGAACTGGACGATGAAGAGGCAGAAGACATTGCGCGCGAAATGCAAGGCGCCACCTTTCTCAAGCGCGACGACAAGGGCAACTTTGCCTTTATGCATCGTTCGTTTATGGAATATTTTTTGGCGCGGCGGATTTATGAGACGATTGCTGACGGACACCCGCCGACCGTCGTTGGAATGTCGCGTGCTACGCTTTTACAAACGATGCTGAACACGCGGCGATTCGACCGCAAGGTGATCTATTTCCTTGCTCTGCTCGATGAAAAGGATCAACTGCGCGAACCTTTACAACAAATTTTGGTAAACCCGTACACACCCAACGTTTCCGAAAACGCGCTGCAAATCTTGTACTGGAGCGCGCGCATTCGCGCGGGGATGGAGGAAGAGGTCAAGGATCGCCAAGCATTGCACGACGTTTTGCGCGAGCGCATTCCTAGCGGCGTGCAATTGGCTGGTGCGAACTTGCAAGAAATGGTGCTAGAAGGCGCGTTTTTGCACCGTGCCAATTTGAGCGGCGCCGACCTGACCCAAGTGAATTTCAATCACGCGAATTTGCAGCAAGTCAATTTCCACAACGCCAAACTAGTCAATGTGCGCGCCGAAGAGATAACCGCCAAACAGTGTGATTTCCGCGCCGCTGATTTGACGGGCTTGACCTGTCCCCAAGCGCGCTGGTTCAATTGTGATTTTACCGCTGCGCTTGTCCAACCCGCCACTTTTGCCACTGCACAATTGGAGCAGAGCGTGGGCTTGGTCTTGCCCGTCAAATTCCGCCGCGAAGATTTGCAGGCGATTGTTCAAAGAGGTGCTTCATCAGGCGTGAATTGCGTTTGCTACAGCCCAGATGGCAAATTGATTGCAAGCGCGGGTGACGATGCAATTATCCGCATTTACCGCGCCGAAGATGGCAAACTCGTCCGCACGCTCGAAGGGCATCAAGAG
>JAOACU010000301.1 GCA_026417715.1 Anaerolineae bacterium
CCACCAAGCACGTATCGAACAGTCCCGAGGCGACGTGATACCAACCCTGCGCCGGCGAAAAGATTCCGGTGCCACCACCGACAAAGCCGCGCATATACGGCTTGCCCCACGCGCCCGCACCATCGGACAGCCACTCGCCTTTCATATGCACGCCATCGAACGCATCGGGCGCGCTACCCATCACTACACAGTCTATTTGCTCGAGCGTCATCTCGCACGATTCGAGTGCCTTGCTCACCGCTTCCCACGCGAGTTCACGCCCGGTCTCTTGCGAGCGGCGCACAAACTTGGTCATCCCTGCGCCGACAACAGCAACTCGTCGTAGTCCCATTGTTTCCTCCAAGTTTTCAGTTTTCAGTGTTCAGTGTTCAGTGTGACAGTGTGACAGTTGTTCAGTCTGAATACTGAATACTGAATACTCAGTTACTCAGCACCACCGCCGCGCCACTCGTGGTCGGCAAGCCGCGCCACGTGAACGCGAGTCCGGTGTGCACGTTTTTCAACTGGCGCGCGCCCGCATCGCCGCGTAGTTGCAACACCACTTCGAGCGTACGCGCAAGTCCATTCGCCTCCAGCAACGAACCGAGTCCCAGACAACCACCACTCGGATTCACCGGCAATTCGCCATCGCGTTCCGTCGCGCCTTGCGTGGTCATCACCCCGGCTTCACCCGGTTTTGCCAAGTGCAACGCTTCGAGATGTTGCAACTCTTTGTAGGCGAACGTGTCATCCACTTCGACGAAATCAATTTCGCTGCGCGGCGATTTGATGCCCGCGACGCGATACGCCATCTCTGCCGATTTGCGCGCGTACTGCGCGTGCGCCCAATCGCGCGAATCGAGCGCGGGCGTATCGTTTGCCCAGCCGATGCCGCGCACGCGCACCGGTTTGCCCTTCAAACGTTTCGCCGTGTCCGAATCGGCAAGCACCATCACGATCGCGCCGTCAGCGTGCGGCGCCGCCATCAAGCGCGTGAGCGGTGACGCAACCACTTGCGCTTCCAACACCGTTTTGCGTCCAATCGCCGCGCCGTGCGCCGCCGATGGATTCGCCAACGCATTGTTCTTGTTTTTCACGACGACTTGCGCGCATTGTTCGAGCGTGAATCGTCCTGCGCTGAGAAGCATTTGCATTTCCAGACCGGCGAGCGCAATCGGATTGATAGCGAGTGGTCGCTCGAACGTCGGGTCTTCGGCGAATGCCGTGATGTGATCGAGCGTGAGAATGTTGGATGCTTTGCTGTGCGCTTCGACGACGACCACATCCATCAAGCCCGATGCGATTTTCATATACGCGGCGGCAAGCGCGTGCAGACCATCGCCAGTGATGGTATGCATCGGGCGCAACACCGCGCCGAGTTGATCGGGCGTGTACTCGTCAAAGATGCTGGTGCCCTCGTGATAATCTTCGGCGGCGGTAACGAAACCTTGCACATCGTTGCGCGGGTCAATCCCCGCATCGGTGTAAGCGCGTGTCGCGGCTTCAAAAATCATCTCCTTGTACGACACATCCGGAGAGATCGCGCGAAAGCCACTCCACCCGACTCCGACAATCTCCACTGTGCGATTCATTGGCTCTCCTTTCCTTCAGAATTCTGAAAAACAAAAAAGTCCAGAATGCGTTCGCACACAATCAAACGCTTCTGGACACCGGAAAACAATTGATCATTCGCCTCCCTCCTTTGGAAGTGAAATGCACACACAACCCTGTGCTATTCATAGTATAACGCAGATACGCTTTTATTTCAAATTTCGATTGACGCGTTCTCTGGTTTGCGTTAGAATACAGTGGCTTTCGATAGACCGCGCGGCGTCGCTTGTCTATCGGTAGCGGTGAGGTGAGTGATGCAAGAGATGGATGCGTGGCTAGCAAAACTTAGCCCAAACATTTTGCAAAATATGAGTGAAGGCGTCGTCATCGAGAATGCCGATGGCTATTTCACCTTCGTCAATAACTCTGCCGCGACTCTGCTTGGGTACACGCCCGCCGAGTTGATCGGACAACATTGGACCTTGACTGTGCCTCCCGATCAACAACCGATTGTTCACGCGGCAGACGAACGCCGTCGTCGCGGCGAATCGGATCGGTATGAACTCGAGTTGGTGCGTCGCGATGGTACGCGCGTACCCGTGATCGTAGCGGCAAGTCCGTATTATGAACAAGGCAAATGGGCAGGCTCTTGTGCTGTCTTTACCGACATTACCGAACGCAAGCGCGCCGAAGAATTGCTTCGCATTAGCCAAGAACGCTATCGCTATGTCACCGAAGCGACCGGGCAATTGATCTACGATTACGATGTTGCCACCGGACAAATCTACTGGGCAGGCGCGATTCAAGACATCACGGGTTTCACGCCCGAAGAATTTGCGCGCGTGGACATTCACGTCTGGGAGGAGATGATTCATCCCGACGATCGCGCCACCGCTGTCGAACAATTAGCGCGCGCACAACAAGACCGACGCGTCTATCACATCGAATATCGTTTTCGCCACAAGGACGGCTCGTACATCTGGACAGAAGATTACGGCGTCTTTTTGTACGATGCCGATGGTCGCGCATATCGAATGATTGGCGCGATGCGCAACATCACCGAACGCAAGCGTGCCGAAGCCGCGTTGCATTATCGCGAAGCCATCTTGTCCGCTGTTGCCTTTGCAACGGACACTTTGTTCCGTTCGTCCGATTGGACCGAAAACATCCAAGCGATTTTGGCGCGTCTGGGACAAGCCGCTGATGTGAGTCGCGTGTACATCTTTGAAAACTATACGGATAGCACAGGCAAGTTATTCACCACACAACGCTATGAATGGGTTGCGCCGGGTATCACGCCCCAAATTGATAACCCCGATTTGCAAGCCCTCAACCTTCACGTCACAGGATTTACACGCTGGATAGAGACGATGAGTCGGCGGCAACCCATCTACGGCTTGGTGCGCGATTTTCCCTCGGGTGAACGCGAATTTCTCACCGCACAAGACATCCGTTCGATTATCGTGATGCCGATTTACACAGGAACACGATGGTGGGGCTTTATCGGTTTCGATGAATGTCGCTACGAGCGTGAATGGTCGGCGGCTGAAATTGATGCACTGCGCATCGCCGCCGATAATTTGGGTAGTGCAATCGCGCGTCTACAAATCGAACACGCCTTGCGCTTGAGCGAAGATCGCTATCGCGATTTGGTTGAGCACAGTCCTGCCATCATCGTCTTGCACGACCTGCAAGGACGCGTTCTCTCTGTCAATCGCGCCGCGAGCGAGACGCTCGGGTACAGCATCGAAGAACTTGCCAAGACCACCATCCAAGATCTTCTCACGCCTTCGGTGCGCCATCGTTTTGCCGAGTATTGTGCGCGCGTGCAACAACAAGGACACGCGCACGGCTTGATGCACGTGCAAACGCGCAGCGGCGAAACGCGCATTCTTGAGTACGCCAGCACCTTGCGCACCGAAGGAGTGCCCGCGCCCATCGTGCGCGCGATGGCACGCGACGTGACCGAGTTGCGGCGCGCCGAACAAAAACTACGCCAGCGCGCCAACGAATTCGCCGCGCTCTACCAAGTGGCACAAGAACTGACCACGCTGACCGATTTGCCCGCCCTCTTGCAAGAGATCGTGACCTATGCCACCAACCTCCTGCGCGCGCCGAGTGGCGCCATCTTTCTCTAC
>JAOACU010000302.1 GCA_026417715.1 Anaerolineae bacterium
GATGTGTATAAGAGACAGCCGCCGGTTTCGCGCACTGCGCGCACCGCGCGTACGCCATCGCGCGGCAAGTCCGCGCTGATCGAATCGGCAAGCGTCGTCGCGTGGACAGGCGTAATTTTTTCTGTGCCGGCTTTCCACGCGTTGTAACACGCGGCGGACCCTTCGGCTTGGACGCCCATCAAGCGCGGCATCTTTTCGATCCACCCCAACGCGACGAGATCGCGCAAGCCCTTCCACAGTCCGCTGATGATGTTACCATCACCCACCGAGACAAAAATCCGATCTGGCGCAGACCAGACCGCTGACCGCTGACCGCTGACCGCTGACATCTGTTCGCAGATTTCGATTGACGCCGTCTTCTTGCCCTCGACCGTGAACGGATTGTACGCCGTGTTGCGACAGTACCACCCAAATTCTTTCGACGCGGCAAGGCACAAGTCGTAGGCTTGATCATAGTTGCCTTTGACCAGCATCACGCGCGCGCCGTAAATCAACAGTTGCGCGATTTTTGCTGGCGGCGCGGTTTCGGGGACGAAAATCACGGTGGGTATTTGTACCGATGCGGCGAGACCCGCGAGTGCCGCGCCGGCGTTACCCGTGCTTGCCGCCGTGATGATTTCTACTCCTAGTTCACGCGCTTTGGCGACGACGAACGCGCTTGCGCGATCCTTGAGTGAGGCGGTCGGGTTGCGTCCATCGTCTTTGATGTAGAGGTTGCTCAACCCAAGTTGCGCGCCGATTCTGTGCGCGCGATACAGCGGCGTCCAACCGACTTGGAGCGGTGGCGCGAATTTCGATGCGTCACTCATCGGCAAGAGTGGCGCGTATCGCCAAATCGAAAAATCGCGCGACTCGGAAATTTTTCGCGGGTTGGTTTCTTGCGCGATTTTCGCGTAATCGAGAATCGTATCAAGGATGCCCTCATCATTGTGCTTGGGGCAGACGTAACGTGTAGTGCGCGGATCGAGTTCATCGCCGCAGAGTGTACACTTGAAGTGATAGTCCATAGTCGTATAGTCGGATAGTCTCATAGTCGCGTAGTCGTGTAGTCGTGTAGTCGGATAGTCGCGTAGTCGGATAGTCGCGTAGTCAGGTGACTATTCGACTATCTGACTATTTGACTACCCGACTATTCGACTACCAGACTAGGAGACTATCGAACGATATGCGTGCCGGTTTCCCCACGCAGCGCGCGTCCGATGTTTTCGGGATTCGTGATGATCGCGTGTTTTCCGCCGGCTTCGAGGTACCAGATGATCGCTTGAATCTTGGGCGCCATCGAACCTTTGGCAAAGTGTGTGCCTTCGGCGAGATATTTTTTCGCTTCGTCGAGTGTCATCTTGTCCACCCATTGTTGATTCGGCTTGCCAAAGTTGAGCGCGACTTTTTCGACAGCGGTTGCAATCAAGAACAAATCGGCTTTGATTTCGCGCGCGAGCAGACTACTGGCATAGTCCTTGTCAATCACTGCCGCGATGCCGCGATACTCACCATCGCCGATGTCCACGACGGGAATGCCACCACCGCCAACGGTGATTGTGACAATACCGTGTTTCAGTAGCAGTTTGACGGTATCGAGTTCGACGATTTCTTTTGGCAACGGCGAAGGCACCACGCGTCGCCAACCGCGGCCGGCATCTTCGACGACCGTCCACCCCATTTCTTTCTGGCGACGCATCGCCTCGGCTTCGTCCATAAATCCGCCAATCGGTTTAGTGGGATTTTTGAACGCAGGATCGTTCTTGTCCACTAGCACCTGAGTCACAACCGTTGCGACGTTTTTCTTGATGCCGCGATGATACAACTCGTTTTGCAACGCTTGTTGCAACTCGTAACCAATCGCGCCTTGCGTGTCCGCACCACACACATCGAGCGGAACCTCATGCATCCCTTCGACCTTGTGCGCGATTTCTGATCGTCGCAAGATGAAACCGACTTGTGGACCGTTTCCGTGACCAATCGCCACATCCCAACCCATTTCGATCATATCGGCAATGTGGTGCGCGGTTTCGCGCAATGCTTCTTCTTGATCTTCGACGGTCTGACGACTCGGGTCTTTGATGAGTGAATTGCCGCCAATCGCGACAACGGCGAGTTGACGTTTGGGAGTACGTTTCACCGCTCGTTTTGTTTTTTTCACAGCCACCATCATATCCTCCTCATTGAGTTTCCAGTTACAGGTTTCAGGTTCAAGTTGCAACCTGAAACCTGTAACCTGCAACCTGTAACCTCGAACTAGGACATCGTGAGTGCCATCACCGCTTTTTGCACATGCAAGCGATTTTCCGCCTCGTCGTACACTACCGATTGCGCGCTATCAATCACACCATCGGTGACTTCGATGTTGCGGTCAGCAGGAAGCGGATGCATATAAATCGCATCGGGCTTGGCAAGTTTCATTCGACGTTCGTCGGTGATCCACGATGAATATTTTTTGATGATCTCCGCGCCTTGCTTTTCGTCGGGCGTGTGCACCATCGCGCCCCACGATTTGGCGTAGATGATGTCCGCGTCCTTGAACGCCGCGTCCATATCATCCACCACTTCAAAGCCCGTGCCGTACTTGCGTGCCTGTTCGCGCGCTTGCTCCATAATGTCGGGCATCAGTTTGAATTCGGGTGGATGTGCGAGAACGATGTCGAGCCCAAAGCGCGGCATTTGCAGGATGAGCGATTGTGGTACCGACATCGGTTTTTGGTACGACGCGGCGTACGCCCACGAGACGACCATCTTTTTGCGGCGCAAGTCGCGCCCTTTCTTTTCGATGATCGTCATCAAATCGGCAAGGATTTGGAACGGGTGATAGATGTCGCATTGCATATTCAGCACGGGGACGCGCGAGTACTTGGCGACTTCGGTGATGTACTTGTTACCGATACCCCAGTCCACGTGTCGAATGGCGATGCCGTCAAAGTAGCGTCCAAAGATTTCGCCGATTTCTTTCGGCGTATCGCCGTGTGCGATTTGCGTCGTGCGCGATTCGATGAACGCGGCGTGCCCACCGAGTTGCGCCATCCCGGCTTCAAACGAACCGCGCGTGCGCGTGCTGGAGAAGAAGAACAGCATCGCTAGCACTTTGTCACGCAAAATCGGATGTGGTTCATTGAGCGCGCGCTTGCGTTTCAAATCGAACGCGACATCCAAAACGGTTTCAACTTCCTCTTTGCTAAAATCGAGGTCGCCGATGAGATCGCGACCGTGAAGATAAGTTTGCATGGTTAGTCTCCTAGTCTGGTAGTCGGGTAGTCGAGTAGTCGGATAGTCTGGTAGTCGAATGGTCGCTAGGGTTTATTGGAGTGCAGATAGGCGATCAAACCGTTGATGAGTTTCTTGACTTCGGAGGCAAGATCGTACGCTTTTTGCATTTCCTCCTGCGTGATGTACTTGCGATCCAACGCTAGATAGAGTTCGGATTGCGTCTCGCTAGCAGAACGACGCGCCATCTTCAAGAATCGAACAAACTCTAGGTCAGAGCCAGAATCGAATCCTTCAGCAATGTTATGCATCACTGAACTGGCAGCACGACGAATCTGATCGCGCAGTTGAAAATCTTTGGCAAAGGTCGAATGTTCGGTCAAATCGTAGATCAAGTTAGCAAGCGTCCGTGCTTTTTGCCACGCCTGCAGGTCCTCAAACCGCTTGATTTTCATCGCCTCCCTCCCGCCC
>JAOACU010000303.1 GCA_026417715.1 Anaerolineae bacterium
ACTCGAACTTGCCCACTTTGTTTACGCAACCAATTCATCATCACATCCACCATCCCGATTTCGATACGATATGTGCCGATTGGCGTTTCTGGCTGAACAGGCAAGACAATCGCATCCACAATCAACTCACCCGGTTGCCACGCACTTGTTGGCGATTTGCCCTGACGCGGTTCGCGCGCATAACTTGCCACCACCGCACCATCAGGATTAACAAGTTGCACGATCACTGTGTAATCATCCGAAATTCGCTGCGTGGCGCGCCAATAGAGCAACAACACCAACGCATCGCCATGCTTGATGCGATCACTCACCAACTCGAATCCTTCAAGCACGATGGACTCGCCGAACACGACGGGCAAATCCGCGCGCGCATCGAGATTCTTTTCGACACGCAATTCTTTTTGCGCACCTTGCTCATCGAAAATGTAAACGAATGTTGTCGCATAATCACGCAGTCGCGCGGGCTGTCCAAAATCTGTCGCGCCAATCGTGACGTGCGCGCCATAGTGCCAAAAGAACATCCCCGCCAAGTTTGAACCCGGCACCGGCGGATTGACAAAGTAGAGATATGTGCCTGCGGGTAAAGTGGGATGCGCTTGACGCACATTACGAAACGGCACGCGCGCCACACGCGCCCATTCGCCAAAATCGTTGGCATCGTTAGTGATGCGCCAACCACCCAACAAAACGATGAGACCCAGCATTGCAATTGCCAACACGCGCGCACGTGCTTCGATTTGAGTAAGAACCCAGGCGTAGAGAATCGCTGGCACGACACTGGCAACGTAAAGAAACCGATGCACCACAAACGGAAACGGTGTCACTGGTAAAATCACCAACACTACACCTGCCAGCATTGGCACGAGAGAAAATTTTTTCCGCCACACCACAAGAAGCACCAAGCCGATTCCAACAAGCACCAGCCAGATGTGATTGACTATAGGCACAAACGGCCAAGGAAATGCAAGCGCGGCAAGATAATCGAATAGGTTAGATAGAACATTCAACGTCGGTGAATATCCCTCACGGCTGATGAACACACTGCGACTGACCACTATGTACTCGATAGGCAAATAAACCAACCAAACTAGAACGAAGGCAAGGTAGCGTCGCGCCAGTATCTTGAGCGCAACAGGTCGCGCGATGATGCAACGATCTATCAAAAACAAGATAATCGGTATGGATACACCAATTTCTGTGATGAACAGCGCGAAAAGAAACGCGAAAAACGCAAAAGCGTACGCGCGCGTGTGCGCAGATTGGAGATAATCAAGCCAGAAGAAAATCGCGGCGAGGAAAAAGAAAGCAAAAAGCGGATCAACAACGCCGGGCCAGAACACGGCTTGCGCGCCGAGTGGCAATGCGGCGAATATTATCGCGGCGAAAATGGAAAACCTGCGGTCACGCGTAGCACGCTGAACAATTGCCCACACCCAAAAGCAATTCGCTAGGTGCAACAAAATATTACGCCAATGATACGCAACAGTGTTGCCGCTCCAAAGTATGTACTCGATGCGAAACAGCACACCTTGCACGGGGCGATACCACGCGGTTTGCACACGTGGATCGAAATACTTGACAAGATATTCGGGCAAACTGAGCCGCCCCGCGAGTTGATAGAAAATCCAATCGTCGCCGTAAAAGCCAACGTTCAGCGCGCGCTGATAGGCAATCAAAACGATGACTGCAATCACCAGAGCAGCAAGCACATTCTCGCGTCGAATGAAATTCATTCGACCACCTTGAACGATGAAATCGTAATCGAATCGCCTTGCGAATTTTGTAACGGCACGCGCGCGCTAGTGCGCGCATCGTAAATACCAATCATCAACCGATACTCGCTACCGATTGGTACATCCTCATCAATTGACACCAACACAACATCGGTGAACGGTCGTCGAGGTTCCCAGGTCGTCATAGGGACTTGACCTTTGCGGGGTTGACCATCGGCTTGTGTGACGATTGTTCCGCGTTGATCAACCAGATGAACAAATACCGCGTAATCTTGCGGAATAGTATCCAGCGCGCGCCAATAGAGAATCAATGCCAGCGGCACGCCGCGCTTGAGGGTAGCATGCGAGATCTCGTATCCTTCCAAGCGAAGTGGCACTTGGAAATCAATCGGCAATGTCGGCTCAACGATGGTGCGCGCATCTTTTTCGACATCAATTTTCTGTGGGCGACGTTGTTCATCGAAATAGTACACCCACGCCGCGTTGTGGTCGCGCAAACCCGCGTACTGCGTCCAATTCCGAACCGTGACGCCCTTGCCGTAACGCAAGAAAAACATTCCTGCCAGTCCGCCTTCGGTGGGTGTGATGGGATCAACGAAATACAACAAGGTGTCTGATGGAAACGTTGGATTCTTGCGTTCGATGTCGCGATACGGCACACGCAATTGGCGCGCCCATTCTGCCGCCGCCGCCATTGAATCGTTCAACGCGAGCCCATTACCGAACGCAATCAGCGCGAGCGCGAACGATGATGCAAAAATCGCAACACGATGCTTACCCCAAATCGTGTGCGTGTGATGGAACAACCAACCCAGAATGATCGCGACTGAAATAATCGGCAGGTACACGTAACGATGCTCGAGGAAAGGAAAGGGCAGAACAGGGAGCAAGGTCAAAGTTGTAAACGCGGCAAGGACAAGCAAAACACGACTGCGCCTGAGTACACCGAAGACGATGAGTAAGACCAGCACGATGCTGACCCACGTGTAACTCCGCGTATCGCCGACCTGTGGTGGGTTCATATCAATCGAAGGAAACGCGCCCCAGGGCACAAACAGGAGGACTAGGTATTCCCAGAAAATGCGCGCCATTTCTGGTGTCGGTTTCCAACCAAACGTGCCCGCGAACGTGTAGGTGCTTGGTGCAGAGGATTGCAGATACACAAAAAAGAGCGTCACTAGAACAAAAAGTGTGTAACGGCGTATAACTGGCACGAACGCAAACGGCTTGCGCGCAATCCAGAATTCGATGAGCATGAACACAATTGGAATCGTTACTGCGGTTTGCTTCGCCATCAACGCAAAGGTCAAACTAATGAACGCCAGAATGTAATCGCGCCGATTTTCTTTTTCGAGAAAACTCCACCAAAACCAAATACTAAGCAAGTATGGAACGCCGAGCAATGGTTCAACAATCGCTGCCCAATTCACGCCCGAAATGTACACCGTGAAGGTTGCATAGAAAAACGCACTGGCAAATCCCAGCAACCATTTCTTCGATATTCGCCACGCAAGCGCATAGACGAGCAAGACGTTGATCACATGATAGACAATGTTGAGGAGATGATAGGCGTTCGCATTCGCCCAAAACAATCGGACAGCGATGAAGAATTGCAAGCCCTGTAGCGGACGATACCACAAGGTCTGTGCCTGTGGATCGAAAATCTGCCGCAAAGCATCCGAATCTTCAATTCGTCCGGCGCGCTCAATGTTGTAATAATCGTCCAGATACAAACCAATTCGGAAACTGGGTTGATAGGTGATCAAGACAAGCGCGGCAAGGATAAAGGGGGCAAGGATACTTGGTGATTTGGACATTATCCCTTTCACTTAACGACTCACAAAAGGAAACTGTAGCCAAAAAGTAGGTGTGAACGGTGCCCATG
>JAOACU010000304.1 GCA_026417715.1 Anaerolineae bacterium
AGATGTGTATAAGAGACAGGGTCACCACAGTGGCGGTTTCCTTGCAAACAGTCTTCAATACCGAAGTGATACGCTACACGCTCTACACCGGTGAACCGATCTTTACCGGCTTTATGCGTACGCGGCCGGGCATCAACTTTTGGGGCATCTTGTACATCGTCCTCTACTTTCTCCAAGTGGGCTGGCCCGTCTGGGCAGGCGCGGCGGCAACCGCCATCTTTTACTTGTTTCTTGGACGATTACCATACCCATCCGAAAGTGAAGCCATTTTCGGTGTCGGCGTAGGTACATTTCTCCTGTGTGTCATTATTCTACTTTCAGGTCGCAACATCGAAAGAACACTCGAAACTTTTAACTGGATTCTTGTCGTCTTGATCCTGTTCGGTTTGACGGCACTGTGCCTTGTCTTGGCACCACCGCAACAATGGTTGGCAACAATACTCGGCGGAGTGGGTTGGGATGCCCATCGCGGTACGTTTAGTTTCATTCCGTATGGTGCCGATTGGTTTCTCATCGGCGCGTTCGCGGCGTATTCTGGCGCGGGAGGAATGGTCAACCTGATGCTGGCATCTTGGGCGCGCGATCGCGGCTATGGGATGGGCGGTGTAGTCGGATTCATCCCTGCCGCTATCGGTGGACGCAAGAGCACTTTGGCGCACACGGGAACAGTGTTTGAACCCACACCTGAGAATTTACAACGCTGGCGCGGTTGGTGGCGACTCGTTCAAATTGATCAGTGGGGAGTGTTTTGGATCGGCTCTTTGATCGGTATGGCGTTGCCAGCAATGCTGTACACGACGTTCATTCAACACGGGCGCGATATCAGTGGACCTACTGTTGCCGCAGAACTGGCGCGCACAATTGCCGAGCGCGGTGGCATCGTTTCCACCTACATCGTTGCCATCATCGGCGCGTGGATTCTTTTCAAGACCCAGTTGAACATCCTCGATGGGCTTGTGCGCGCGGTGACCGATATTCTCTGGGTTGCTTCTCCACGCGTACGCCAACACAGCGGCGGTGATGTGCGCTTGGTGTACTATGCCGTTCTCTGGCTCGCTGTTCTGTGGGGAATCATTGCCTTGCGCTTGACCGAGCCAGTGCTCTTGCTCGAACTCGGCGCGAATATGGCAGGTGTGGCGTTCACCATCACGGGCTTGCACGTCTTGTATGTCAACACCACCTTGTTACCGCGCACACTGCAACCGCCCTTGTGGCGCCGTGTGGCTTTGCTAGCCCTGGTGTTGTTCTACGGAACGTTCGTTTACCTCTGGTTGTTCGGTGGATTCATTCCCGATCCAAGCAAAGGTTTTTTGTTCAACATTCCAAAATACTTGAGATTTTGAATGAGTGTAGGACAAGTCATCAAACTTGTTCTATCCTAGACCTCGAGTCGTGAGTCCCAGTTCCACGTCCCCCGAAAATATCTTCTCCAGCACCAGTGTCCGCTTGCGCGTGGGGTTGCTGATGGCGGCAAGCGTCGTACTGCTTTTCATTGTTGTTGCCAGTGTCACGATTTACTTGAGCGAGATAGTGACACAAGACAACCTGCGCGTTCAGCACCTCGATCACTTGCAACGCGAACTCGCGCAACCTGATGCGCGACTCGTTGCATCCACCACAATCGCAACGACGTTGCGTACGCTGATGGATGGTGGCGTCGTCGTGTCCGCACAAGGCACCGTAGAACAATTACGCGGAATGGATGATGCGACTCTGCGAGAAATGCTCGAAAAATCGTTAGCCGCGTGGCAAGAGTTCGTTGACGCTTACCCGAATGCCCAGACCTATCCCGATGCCCACCAGCGCGCGCTGACCGCGCGCTGGACGATGCACACCACCATCGCGGAAGCACAGCGATACGTCGCCGCACGTCAAGCCGATGGGGTGGGAATGGTGCGCGGGATGTACGCCGCCCTCTTCCTCAGTTCGCTTGTGTTTCTCTTGCTGGGACTATGGCTCCTTCAGCAAAACATTGTGGCACCTGTCGAACAACTGCAACTTGTTGCGCAACGCATTGCGAGCGGCGACTTGGACACACCCGTCGCCTTGAGTGGACAAGGTGAATTCCTCGACCTTAGCCGCAGTTTCGAGACGATGCGTCGTGAGTTACATCGTTCGCGTGAGCAGATGCATCGTTGGACGCAAGACCTACAAGACCACGTGGCGCGACGCACCCAACAACTGAGTGCCTTGTCCGAAGTGATCGCCACCGCCAGCCGTTCGCTCGAACTCGACACCGTGTTGCGCAGTGCACTCGAACAATCTCTTGGTGTGATTGACAGTCCTATCGGAGCCATTTGGTTAGTGGCTGAAGACACACCCGAATTGCGTTTGGCTGTTTCGCACAACCTGCCACCAGCCATCCAAAACGAATCGCGCGTGCTGGCGATGGGCGAAGGCGTCACGGGGCGCGCCGCGCAGACCGGCGAAATCATCGCGCTAGAAGACGTATCCCAACACGCGGGTCCCATCAAAGCCGTCGCTATTCGTGAGGGAATCCGTAGCATCGTTGCTGTACCGATTCGTTCGCGCGAACGCGTCATCGGCGTTTTGGATGTAATGTCGCGCCAGCCGCGCACATTCAGTCCCGAAGAACTTGCCCTCCTCACTTCGATTGGACAACAAATCGGCATCGCGGTCGAAAGTTTGCGTTTGATGCAAGCCGTACGCCAGCAGACCCAACAGATGGCAGCGTGGCGCGAGCGCGAGCGCATCGGTATCGAGTTGCACGATGGCATCTTGCAAACGATCAGTTACTTGTATCTGCAAACCGATCAATTCGCGATCCAAGCCAAGCGTGCGGGCTGGACCGATTTGTCGAACAAACTCCAAACGCAACGCGATCTCCTCGGTGAACTTGCACGCGAGATTCGTCGCTTTATCGCCGATTTGCGCGAACTACCTGCGCGCACGTGTTTGCTCCAAAACGCCTTGCGCGAGATGCTGACGACATTAGGAAACGATCATCCGATTCACGCACAACTCGACGATACACCGATTGAGTTGGATGAAGAACGCTGTGAGCATCTGGTACGCCTAGCGCGTGAAGCCCTGCTCAATGCAGTGCGGCATAGTCAAGCCCACCACATCACACTAGGACTAGCGCGCGCTCAACACCAAGTAACATTGTGGGTACAAGACGATGGGTGTGGTTTTGATCCTGCCCAACTCCCGAATGAAATGCACGAACATTTTGGACTAAGCATTATGCAAGCGCGTGCGGTACGTTTAGGCGGTCACTTGAAGATTGACAGTGCGCCCGGACGAGGCACGCGCGTCGAACTTGTCTTTACGTTGTGAGGTGATGCTGATGGAAAAACTGCGTGTCCTCGTTGTGGATGATCACGCGCTTTTCCGCGAAGGTTTGGTGAGTCTCTTGAATGCCCAGCCAGACATTCAAGTCGTCGGCGAAGCCAACGATGGCTTGGAGGCACTAGTGCTCGCGCGCACCCTGCGACCCGATGTCGTCTTGATGGATATCAATATGCCCGGTACCGATGGCATCGAAGCGACGCGTCTCATCAAACGCGAACTACCCGATACGTATGTGTTGATTCTGACTGTGCGCGACGATGATGAAAAACTTTTCCAAGCCATCAAGAGTGGTGCACAAG
>JAOACU010000305.1 GCA_026417715.1 Anaerolineae bacterium
CGGTTGCGCCAGTCGAAGAGGCGCCGGTCGCGCAGGTCGAAGCGGTCGCGCCAATCGAAGAGGCGCCGGTTGCGCAAGTTGAAGCGGTCGCGCCAGTCGAAGAGGCACCAGTTGCGCAAGTTGAAGCGGTCGCGCCAATCGAAGAGGCGCCGGTCGCGCAAGCGGTGGTGACGGCGGAAGAGACCACAAAAGTCGAAAAGAAAGCCAAACCACGCGCCGCAGCGAAGACTGTCGCGAAGAAACCGTCAGCCAAGAAACCTGCTGAGAAAAAACCTGCCGCGAAGACGACAAAGACAACTAAAACGAAAAAATAACACCCAAGAGACAGAGTTACTCTCTGTCTCTTTTTGTATGAATGACTGATGTTACGCAGTTGTAGGACAAGTTTGAAACTCGTCCTACACTTCACGTCCAAATTTGTCTACGGCGTGAGTAAATGAGGAGCACCGATGAATGATGCGATTCGTGAACGCGAACGTGCGCGTGGTCACATCGAATTGATTTGTGGCTCGATGTTTTCCGGCAAAACCGAAGAGTTGATTCGACGCGTGCGACGCGCGGAAATCGCCAAGCAACGTGTGCAGGTGTTTTCGCATCGCTTGGATACGCGCTATGGCGAAAGTCGCGTCGCATCGCACAGTGGCGCGAATTGGCAAGCGATTCCAGTACAAAACGCTGATCAGATTCTTGAACACCTTGATCCGCAAACGAATGTCGTCGCGATTGATGAAGCGCAATTCTTCGATTGGAAAATCGCCGAGGTAGTGAACACGCTCGCCGATCGCGGCATTCGCGTCATTGTCGCCGGTCTCGATATGGATTTTCGCGGTGAGCCGTTTGGACCAATGCCACTGTTGATGGCGTATGCGGAACAAGTGGACAAACTCTCGGCGATTTGTGTGGTGTGCGGCGCGCCCGCGTCGCGCACGCAACGTCTCATCAACGGCGCGCCTGCGCGCTATGACGATCCTATCATCCTCGTCGGTGCGAGCGAAGTGTACGAGGCACGGTGCCGCCATTGTCATCAAGTCCCTGGAAAGGACGCCACGCGCACGTAACCACGATGAACATCAAAAAATATCGCGCCGATCTTTTCGCACTCGGCGCGTATTTTGTCCTCGCACTAATTTTAACCTATCCCCTTGTCTTGCACCTTACCACGCACGTTCCTGGCGATGGCAGTGACGATCCCGCGCTGGCGTGGAATTTGTGGTGGGTGCCGTACGCGCTTATCAATTTGGGAACAAGCCCAATCTATTGCAACTATATGTTCTTTCCGATTGGGCTAAACCTCGCGTTCTATACCCTCACGTACCTCAACGCTTTTCTCTCTATCCCGATTCAATACGCGTTCAACCTTGTCATCGCCGCGAATGTGAATGTGTGGTTTTCGTTTGTCGTCGGAGGATGGGGCGCGTATCTCCTCGTCAAATTCCTTTTGAGGGATTGGAGATTAGAGATTAGAGATTTTCAATCTCCAATCTCCAATCTCTACCCTCTTGCCGCCTTTGCCGCTGGCGCGCTGTATGCGTTTTCGTCCAACAAATTTTTGTACGTGTCACTGGGACAGTTCAACATCGCATCGTCGCATTGGATTCCGTTTTACGTTTTGTTTTTGTTGAAGGTAACCGACGAACGACGAATGACGAATGACGAACGAGTGGCGAGTGGCGAGTGGCGAGTAGCGATTTATTACGGCGCGCTACTTGGTTTGTTTTTGCTCTTCCAAGCGTTGAGTGAATTTATCTACGCGTCATTTTTGATCATCTTTACTGCAATTTATCTCGCGTATTGGTTGATTACTCGCCGTCCAAAACTTTTGCCTTTTGCCTTTTTGCTTTTGACTTTTCTCGTTGCCGCGATCACCTTCACCCTCCCAATGTCGCCCATCCTTGCGGCAATGTTCCAAGATATGATGACCGAAGGCGATTTCATTCAGCAAGGACTTGGCTTTGCCGATGTGTTTTCGAGCGATGTGTTTGGTTTTTTCGTCCCCAGTCGTTTGCATCCGATTTTTGGTGGACTCGAAGCGCGATTCGATTTTGCGTACACCAACTTTGCGTATCTGGGCTTTGTCGCGCTTGCGCTCGCGCTCATCGCGTTGTGGAAAATTCCACAGGCGCGCATTTGGGGTGTGTTTGGTGCAATCTTCATTTTGATTTCGCTGGGTCCCGAACTGCGCGTGAACGGCCCGCGTTTCGATTTGCTGATGCCGTTCGATCTTTTGCTCGAAATTCCGTTCGTCAAAGGTAATCGCTATCCCAGTCGTTGGAGTGTGATGGTGACGCTCGCGCTCGCGGTGCTGGTCGGTTATGGGTTCGCGTGGTTGCTAACACAACTGTCACGCCTCACGCATTACGCAATACGCAGTATGTTGCGTATTGCGTATTCCGTTGTGTTGTTCGGTTTGATATTTGAACATCTGGCAACTCCACTTCCACTCTCCGATATGCGCATTCCCGATGTGTATCACACGATTGCGCGCGATGAAGGTGATTTTACCGTGCTTGAAATTCCACTCGCGTGGCGCAACGGCTATCGGATGACGGGCACGCTCGATCAAGCGATGATGTTCGCACAGTGGTATCAGACCGCGCATCGGCGACCGATTTTGGGGGGTAATACATCGCGTAATCCCGAATTCAAATTCCAGTACTTTACCGAAGCGCCGGTGATCAATTCGATCATTGCAGTTGAGACTGGGCACGAATTCGATGATGGGTTGTGGTACAATAACCGCAAAATCGCGCCGTATGTTTTGCATTTCTTCGGCGTGCGCTACGTCGTGTGGCATTCGCCGCGCGATCCGGCAAACCGCGCCGCGCTCGACAACGCGCGCAAATTTATAGAGTTGGCGTTGCCGATCACTCAATTCTATGATTCAACCGATGAAACCGGACACACAATTGCGTATCGCGTGCGAGAAATCACCGGACCTGTTGGGCAGACGATTCGCGCGGACGATTATCTGGCGCGCTTGAATTTCGCGGAGGGCTGGGGCGCGTTCAATTTTTCGCCAATTTGGGCAACGCGCCGCCAAGCCAAAATTTTGGTGCGACTTGATACACCGCGCGACGCGACGTTGACCTTGCGCGCGTTCGCGCCGATGTCAAATCAACGCGTCACTCTCAACATCAACGGAAGCGACGTTGGCAATTTAGCGTTGCAAACAGGTTGGGGCGAATATTCATTAAACGTCAAACATGAAACGTGGCGCGCGGGAATGAACCAAATCGTTTTGCAATTTGACGCGCTCGCGCCGGTCACGTCAGTGCGCGCGGGCAATTATGGGATTGGCGCGACGAGTATCACAGCGCCGGTATCCATCGTCGCGCGCAGCGCCGGGAGTGAGATAGGGGATTTCGCGCACATCTACGTCAATGGTGTAGATGTGGCAAAAAATTCGCGTGGCTACAACATCGTTGTCGTCAATGAACAGAGCGGCGCAATCGAAGCGAGCGCGGCATTTGATACGTTTGCATCGCGCAATGAATCCGCGCGCTTGGCACAGTTCATCGCGCAAATTCCGAATGGTCGCATCGTTGCGGTGGCTGTGCGTGATGAAGCGTCGCGCTATCTCACGCAAGAAGCCGTAGACGCGCTGCGTGCGATT
>JAOACU010000306.1 GCA_026417715.1 Anaerolineae bacterium
TACTCAACCAACTCCAACACATCACCGCGCGGAAAACGCAACATCAACGGCATGCGCGTCGCGCTCACACGTCCCGTGATCGGTGAAACTGTTGGTACACTGGTCACCTGCGGCGCGGGCGCAATCGGCACGCGACCAAACGCGTCAAGATTCGTGATCATCGTGCCAACAACAGTCGAATCGCGCGACTGATTGAATGCATCGTCCGCACTGATTGCGCATTCCCAACGATTGTTTTGGAAAAAGACCGTCGAACCGCCAATCCAAAACGGATATTTGCACGGCGTATTCGTTTTCGGTTCGATGGTCGCAATGTTGTTCGCAAGCAAGTTGTTGAGCGAGAACGTAATCTCGAAACAATTATCGCTTGCTCCCGCACAATAATTTCCGATGAAACGATTCTCGTTGCTGGCAAGTCCGCGTTCGCCACTCATATAGTAGCAATTGCCACTCAACTCACACTTGTTACCGATGATGTGATTACCCGCACAACTAATACACACCCAACCCGCCGTCTCGCAACCCGACAAGAATCTGCGCCCATCGGGCGTCGTGCAACCATGATTGTTGCGATGCAGTTGATTGTTGACAAAGTACGAAGCGACGCTATTCACATTGAACGAACCCCACGCGTTCAAACCGTTCAACTCGTTATCCAGAATGTAATTGTTGCGCCCATCCACAGTGGCAATGCCGATTGTTCCACCGCGCACAGTGACATTCCGCACCGTCGAATCTGTTGCGCGTAACAAAATACCACCACCATAGCGGATACCGCCGCGCAATGTGACAATCCCGCGCGACGTTTGAAACTGACACTCGTCGTACAGACACATCCACGCATTCACATCTTGCGGGTCTGCGCGCGCGTTGATCACCACACCATCAATCCAAATGTTCGATCCTTCGGCGGTGATAGCGAATTGGCGACCACTGCTCGTCACGACGGCTGTGCGCAACTCATCGCCAAAGAGCGCGATATTCTTGCCAACAATTCTCAACGGTGGATATGTTTCGCCGTGACACAACTTGATACTCTGCGTGATCACGGGCGGGATTTGATTGGGTTTGGTGCACATTTCGGGTTTGGGTGGAATTTGCAAACGCAACGGCTCTAAACCCAAGTTCTTTGGCAAGTCAATCACCAAATAACTTTTTCCACCTTCCGAAATCACATTCGTTGGCGATTGAAGAAATGCGTAGCCGATTTGCGCAACCGATGTTACACCTTCGCCCGACACGTCGAGACGAAAATTGATCGCAAAGTTGTTGCGATTCTCGATGACGATGCGATACGTGCCACCTTCGCGCGGACTTCCTTGCCAATACAACTCGTAATCACGACTCGGCGAGCCGCGTCCCATCGGCGGTGGTTGTTCGCCGCGCTGCAACTGCGCGACCTGCGCGGGACTGTACACCGACATCACCACATTCGTCGCACCCGGCGATTTGAAGCCGATGCGCACGATGCCACTACCATTGAAATCGAAACGATACTCGACTTTGGCGCCGCCAGGCAAGTTCACCTGCGCACCTTGCGCGGACGCAGACGTCGCGAGGCACAAGGCGATTAAAATCGCCGCAACCATTACCCCAAGCCGACCTCCGTCGGCTAACCTAATCTCTAATTCTCCAATCTCCAATCTCCTCATTTCCCTTGCCACCAATCCTTGCGCGAGCGCGGGTCCATAAACGTCCCCGTGTCGCGAATCGCCACACCGATTTCCGTCCCAATCGCTCGTCCGATACCTTGTCCCGCATACAACGCGGGCAGACGCGCGCGTCCTGCCGCGTTCATCGCGTCGTACAACGCCAACAAGTTTGGCTCGACGCAAATGTTTTCGATGTGAATCGTGTACCCATTCACCACGTTATCTTCGCGCGTGTATTTGAGCGTGATGCGATTCGGTGTTGCGTACAACACCATCACCTCATACCCACTTGTCATCAAACCAATATCGTGTCCCGATGACGGCACGCGAATAATTTCGTTCGGCACGACAACCATTCCTGCGAGTGTCACCGGCGGATCGTCAATCCACGCGCCACGCCGATTGTTCACCCAGTCCCACTCGTACACGCGATACACCGCGCTGAAACTTGGCACCCGATTATCACCAAACAGTGTGTACAACTGTGGCGCGCTCGGATCGGCGTGTCCATCATAGTTCACCAAGCCGAGTGTGCCACTCGTGAGCGCGTAACCACGCAATCCCAAGTTCAAATCGGGATGCACAGCGGCGGGTGGATTTGTCGGCGCGGATAGCACTGTCACCGTGCCGTACGTTTCGCCCGCAATCGGCGCGCACGCATTGCGCGCAATCATCGGTAGATACAACGTGTACGTCGGCGTGCTTTGCGGCGCGGAGGCATAGACCTGTGAGGTTTTGGAAACCTCACAGGTCGGGCACGTGTCCGCCAACGTGACGACGCCACCAAAGAGCATCACGGCGAACAACCACGCGACACTAATCCAAAACCTTGTAAATTTTGACCCGTTCATTTTCGTACACAACTTGCAACTGTCCCGCGCGCGCCATCGCATCGAATTTGGCGAGACCCGTTGCATCGTAAAACGCGCGCTCTAAATCGCCGACGTAAACATACTGCACGCGGAATCGTTTGAGCAGCATCATCACGTCTATCGTGCTGCGCGTGTTGTACATTTCGCGCACTGCCGCGATGCGCCGATCAATGATGGTGCCGTCAATAATCGAACGTTGTTGCTTTTGATGCCAATCCCAACCGATGACAGTGGGCAAGCCGGTGTAAATCGAAACGCGCGATGCCCAATGATACAACGGCGCGTTCCCTTCCAAAATCACCGGCGAACCTTCGATATTCTCACGCAACCATTGAATCGCGCGGTAATCCGATTCCAAGTGTTGATCATAGTTGCGATCCTGATAAATCGCGCCGCGCATAAATTCCATTCCGTTCAAGCCCGGCGGCGCGCCGCGCGTGTAACGATCGTGTACCTTTGCTGGCGTGGCAGTTATCGGATAGAGCAAGCCGATGAAGACGAGGAGCGCGAACATCGCCCACCACACGGAATTTAAGATTTTCGATTTTCGATTTCCGATTTGCCCACTCTGGCTGACCGCTGACCACTGACCGCTGACCGCTGCAGCGGCAATCGCAAAGAACACCCACACTTGCAAGTAAAACTTGAACACAGTGTTCATCCGCCCGATGTCGCCTTTGTACACGATGACTTCGACCATCATCGTCATCGCGAGTCCCGCCGCGATGAGGAGCGCGATGAAACGCGCGCGCGCGTCTAAATCGGGACGCACTAGCAAAATCAGTGTGAGCGCGAGCAAGGGGAACGCAATCGCGAACGCCATCAAGTTCGTCAGGATGAACGCGGTCTCGACGACGATGAACGCGACGATGAGCAGCGGCATCACGTCCACAAAAATTTTGCGTCGTTCAGGTGTATCCAACACGCGCGCGACAAGCCACGTGACGATGACGAACAAAAAGATACCGTGCACGACGAGATACTCGCCCAAGCCCGTGCGCTCGCCTTTCCACAGTTCGATGCTGAGATACGCGCTGGCAAACGATTTGACGAATGGATAATACAACAACGTTCCCAGAATCACAAT
>JAOACU010000307.1 GCA_026417715.1 Anaerolineae bacterium
CGCCACAAAGCCCGCCAAATCGCCCACCACGCCGCCGCCCAGCGCCACGATGGTCGTCTGCCGATCCAAGCGCGCTTCAATCAACTGATCGTACACGGCGCGCACGGTGTCGAGTGTTTTGTATTCTTCGCCGACTGGAATTTCAATGACGCACGATTCGATGTTTTGTGATCGCAAAACTTGCACGATGCGCGCGGCATACAACGTGGCAAGATGCGGATGCGTGACGATGGCACAATGTCCCGGTATTTTCACGCGCGTCAACCGATCAAAAATATTTTCACCGACCCAAATCGGATAATGACCTGCTGGCGTTGTCACATAAATCGGTGCATTCCCATCCAGCATCGCCACAATTTCATCTGCCACCTGCTCCACCGATTTGCGCGTCGTGTCCACGTGCGTTTGAATTTGCGCGTACGCTGGCGCACGTTCGCGCATCAAAGTCTCGATGCGTTGACGCGCATCGCCAGCGAGCATTGGACGATTGGTGGCGTTGCCGACACGCGCGATGATTTCGTCCAGCGAAGCATCGAGACAAACGACGAACGCGTTGGCAAACGCCGCGCGGTTTTGCGGATTGACCAACGCGCCGCCGCCAGTGGCAATGACCACGTTTTCACGCGTGCCCAGTTCCGCGCACAATTGCGTTTCGAGCGAACGAAAATACGCTTCACCGTGCGTCGCAAAAATTTCGCTGATGCTCTTGCCCGCACGCGTTTCAATCAACGCATCTAGGTCAATGAACTCGCGTCCCAACTTGCGCGCCACCACCCGCCCAACCGATGTTTTGCCGGTCCCCATAAACCCGGTAAGAACGAGTGACCGTCTCATTCACCCTCCGTCCCTTCGCTTTCCCCTTCGCTTTGCTCAGGGCTGTGGCTCAGGGCAAGCCCTTGTCGTCCGTCCTTCGTCCTTCGTCCTCCGTCCTCCGTCCTTCGTCATCCGTCCTCCGTCATCCGTCCTCTGACTTCCTCCATCGAATCGCCACCAAATTTTTCTAGCAACGCATCTGCCAGCACCCACGCCACCATTGCTTCACCAATCACACACGCGCGCGGGACATGACAGAAATCGGAACGCTGATATTGCGACAACGCCGGCTCGCCAGTCGCTAAATCAACCGAGCGCAAGGGCGTAACAGTCGTTGCAATTGGTTTTAGCGCGGCGCGCACGATGATGGGCATTCCGTTGGTGATGCCACCTTCCAAGCCGCCCGCGCGATTCGTGTGACGTATGAAAGATTTGAGATTAGAGATTGGAGATTGGAGATTAGAGATTGGAGATTGGGGATTGACGAAAATTTCATCTTGCACTTGTGTTCCGGTTTTGCACGCATTTGCAAACGCTTCACCGATTTCCACGCCCTTGACCGAAGGAATACTCATCACGGCTTGCGCCAAACGTCCATCCAACTTGCGATCCCAATGCACGTGCGAACCCAAACCAATCGGCACATTGAGCGCAACGATTTCGATGATGCCGCCGACCGTGTCTTTGGCACGCATCACTTCTTCGATGCGCGCGCGAATTTTTTCCGCACTCGCTTCATCCGCCACCGCCACATCCGATTGTTGCGCACGCGCAAAAATTTCTTCGTACGTCAGCGGCGGAATCGTCGCGCGCACGCCACCAATTTCCAAGACGTGGCTACCGACAATGATGCCGCATTCACCCAGCAATTGACGCGCGAGTGCACCGCACGCCACACGCATCGCGGTTTCGCGCGCGCTGGCGCGCTCTGCCACCAGTCGCAAATCGTTCAAGCCGTACTTGACGGCGCCAGCAAAATCGGCGTGACCTGGGCGTGGAATCGTTTGCGGTGGAATCGGCTTGTCTTTCCAATTCGCGTAATCGAGGTTTTCGATTTTCAATGCGACTGGCGCGCCAATCGTTTGTCCGTTGATCACACCACCCAGAATTTCCACGCGATCATTTTCGATGCGCATTCGCGCGGAACGACCGACGCCGATTTGGCGGCGCGCGAGATCGCGCTGAATGGCGTCCACATCCACGCGCAACCCAGCGGGCAAGCCCTCCACGATACCAATCAGCGCAGGTCCGTGCGATTCACCAGCGGTGAGAAAACGTAACATTGCATCTCCTTGACGGAACACGTGTTGCGTGCTACGTGTTGCGTCATTGCACGGCTTGCCACATTATTGACACTGGCGCATCGTGTCCCGTCCACATCTTGAACGATGCCGCGCCTTGATACACCAGCATCCCCAATCCGTCAATCGCGCGCGCACCGGCGCGTTCTGCCGCGCGCAAAAAATCGGTGTGATGATAAACGAGATCAAAGACAATCGCCTCGCGCGGGAAATTTGTGCCAGGTGGCAACGCGCCCGCCGGCGTCGTGTTGACGATGAGCGTCGCGTGTTCGATGGCGCGTTCATCGTTCGCTGTGATGTCAATCGGCGAATGTGCGCGCACAAGATCAGCCAAGAGTTGTGCGCGCGCGGGCGTGCGATTCAAAATCGCGATGCTCGCAACCTTGGCGCGCGCCAACGCAAACGCCACCGCGCGCGCCGCGCCGCCTGCACCCAAAATCACCACGCGCGCATTTTGCACCTCGACGCGCGCATCGCGCAACGCGTGCAAAAAACCCTCGCCATCCGTGCTCGCGCCGATGAGTTTGCCATCTCGTTTGAACAACGTGTTCACCGAACCGATTGTGCGCGCCCACGCGTCCACGTCGTCCAAATACTGAATCACACTTTCCTTGTGCGGAATCGTCACATTCGCACCGAGACAATCATCCGCGCGCACGCGCGCAATCGCCTCGCGCAATTTGTGTGGCGGCGTCTCCAACAATTCGTAGCGCACATCGAGTCCGAGATTTTGAAACGCGGCATTGTGCATCGCCGGCGAAAGTGAACGCGCAATCGGATCGCCGATGAGAAACACGCGCGTCATCGCACCTGCTCCAACGTCTCGACGAAATTTGGAAACGAATCCGCCACACACTCCCAGCCCTCGATGATCGTTTCGCCGCGCGCGATCAGTCCAGCGACTGCCAACGACATTGCCAAACGATGATCGTTGTGCGCGAACACGCGCGCGCCGCGCAACGGCGTGGGTCCTGCAATCACAAAGCCATCCTCGCGCTCTTCGATTTGCGCGCCGAGTGTGCGCAACTCGCGCGCCAGCGTCGCAATGCGATCCGATTCCTTGACGCGCAATTCGCGCGCATCGCGCACGATGGTTTCGCCGTGCGCTTGCGTCGCGGCGATTGCGAGAATCGGAAACTCGTCAATCATTCGCGGCACCAGTTCGCCGCCAATCTCCACGCCGCGCAACGTATCGCACGCCGAAACAATCACATCGCCCACTGGTTCGCCGTTGATGACGCGTTCGTTTTCAACGACGATGCGCGCACCCATTTGCGCCAACACATCGAGCAAGCCGGTGCGCGTGGGGTTGATGCCCACGTTGACAAGGCATAGTTCCGATTGTGGCACGAGTAACGCGGCGACGATGAAAAATGCGGCGGAGGAAAAGTCGTTCGGAATTCGGAATTCGGAGTTCGGAATTCGGAATTCGGAGTTCGGAATTCGGAGTTCGGAGTT
>JAOACU010000308.1 GCA_026417715.1 Anaerolineae bacterium
AGATGTGTATAAGAGACAGGCTCCGTACGGTGTGCACATTCCAACCGAAGAGTACTTGGGCAAACTTGGGGTAGGTATCGGTTTCCAGCGATACGAGATTCAACAACTGCGGACACGCGGCGAGAAATGGAATCATAATCCCCAAAGACACAAAGTGGCTTTGCGCGAGAGTGTCTTGATTTTGGAGAAATGAACATGGCAGACATTGCAAATCCCGGTAGTGCTCTTGGTGAAGCGATTGGGGCTTTGCTGGAAGAAGAGATCCATCGTATTTTGAAACCGTTAGCAGAGGCATCGAACTGTGTGTATGTCTCCACAGGGACTAGCCATACGGGTAAATCCACCAAACTGATTTTGGAGGATAGCGATGGCAACGGATACAATGTTGACTCGGTGATCATCAACCATCGTTTTCAACCCTTGGTGTTGATCGAATCCAAATACATCCGCTACAAGAAACACAATCGCGACAAAGCCAGTTGGGTTTGCACAGCACATACCAAATTACGTGAGCGCTATGGCACGGTTCGCAAGTCCATTGCGATCTTGATGGG
Source organism: Anaerolineae bacterium (assembly GCA_026417715.1). Classification (GTDB taxonomy): domain Bacteria; phylum Chloroflexota; class Anaerolineae; order UBA4142; family UBA4142; genus VGOB01. The sequence goes on from JAOACU010000308.1 coordinate 555, forward strand.
TAGTTGGAGTAGACCGTCCAAGCGTTTGCTTCACAGTTTCGAGGTAGAACTTTTTGAAATCACTTTCGACGATATTTGTAATGTGCTTGCAGAATTTGGCATCAATTATCGTTGGGCAGAAAAAGATCGTGCCCAAGCCGAAGCAAGTTGGCAAAAATTCAATGCCTTGTCTGCAGCACAACGCCAACAGATTGGACGAAAATTGATTGCGGGCATACGCGATGCCTTGCGCGCGTCGCTACAAAGCGCGTTGGATGAAAGTGTGCCACGTAAGATCAAGTTGGTCAAGGCAATCATACGAAGCAATCGCGGTGAGACCAAGTCCTTTGTGTTCGATGACGTACAATCCGCTGTTACATTTTTGCAATCAGCGAGCGAGGAACGGTTATTGGATATGACAGATTCACCGACAGTGCTAAAAGCATCGCGTTAGGATATTGCATTGGTAACGAGTTACGAAATATACCCCAAATCCGCTAATCGTTCGAGCACTTCTTGTTCTTCTTCCTCCGTGTAACCCGCGCTGGTTGTGGCGCGCCCTTCTGATGTCCCGCCATACTCGACGGTGCGCGCGTCTGCGAGTATCTCAGTGAGCACGCGACCATCTACATCGCTAGGCACAGTCAAGCCGAGCAAGTGCAGAATCGTCGGTGCGAGGTCAATCAGTTGCACGCCGCGAAACTCGCCGATGTTGCGAATGCCCGCGCCACTGGCGATGAAAATGCCGTTCATCCGATGCGACGATGACACGCCAAACGATTTTTCGAGTACCTTGTTGGAGCCGAACTCGAAATCGCCGAACGCAATGGTTTCGAGATGGCGCGGCAAAAACAAAATATCGGGTGCGGCGTCTAGATGCGCACCGTGATAGATTTCCTCTTTCTTCCAAATATGCTCGATGAGTGGTGTGCCATCGGGTAGCGTGAGCGCGCGCAAATCGGCGATGAGTTGATCGCGCAGACGTTCGTACTCGTCGCCGCGCGCAACGATACCTTGCGGCTCGCGTCCTTGCAGATTGATGTGCACTTCGCCGATGTAACCAATCGAGTATGCACGCGTGCGCGACCAATCCACATCGCTGAACGAGAGAAAGAATCGTTTCAGCAAGCCGCGCCCCGCGCGTCGTTTATCGAGTGTGCGCCGCAGTTTGCCCAAGCCAATCGCGAGCAGGATGCCATACACGAATCGCGGTGTCAAGCCGAGTTGGAACGCGGCGCGCTTGAGTTGCGATGTGAGATTCGGTTTGAAACGCAGGTAACCGCGCTGTGCCAAAAAATTGTTGACGTAGAGAAAATGTCGCACAGGACCGTGCCCGTGATCGGACATCAGAATCACCGTTGCCGAAGATTCGACGCGCGCGAGCAAATGTCCCAGCAACGCGTCAATGTGCTGGTAGATTTCCAAAATGCCATCGCGAAATTTTGCCGCGCGCGCGGCATCGTGTTCGTGATGCGTGGCATCGTACGCCCACCACAAACCGTGCGACACGGTGTCTGTTTCGGGAAAGACGAGCATAAAGAAATCGGCGGGATAGTGCTCCAGCAAGTACTCTGCCGCGCGCACGCGTTGCTCCGCCGAGTGTTTGAGCGCGCGCAAAAACGCATCGCCGCGTCCTTGTGAATACACCTCGTCCGAGTAGATGATGTATTCGCCAATCGCCGCGCGCAACTCGGCGGCAAGTTCGGGTGGGTAGGTGTAGTTGGGTGTGTCGCGTGGCGTGAGCATTCCCGTGATGAGCACACCGTTGACGGGTGAGGGGGGCCAGGTGACAGGCACGTTCATCACAATCACGCGTTTGCCGGCTTCGCCGATCAAATCCCACACCGCTTTGCCGTCGCGTTCGCGCGCGGACACGGGGACGAGATCGTACGAATTTTCGCGGCGGCGCATAAAATCAAAGAGACCGTGCGCGCCGGGATTTTTGCCCGTCATAAACGACGACCACGCCGACGCGGTGACGGGCGGTACGGTAGAGCGCAATTCGCTCCACGCGCCGCGTTCCATCAATGTTTGTATCGTAGGCAGTTTGCCTTGTGCCACGAATGGCTTGATCAAATCGAAGGTAGCACCATCGAGACCGATGCAGAAAAGTTTGGCCATTGTATTCTCCATTGTTGGACGGATGACGAAGGACGGACGACGGACGATGAAAGACGAAGGACGGATGACGGACGACGAAGGACGAAAAAGGTGTCGCCCACTTTAAGGTCGGAAACATTGCTAAATCCCTGTTTTTCCATTGAGGCAATCTGCTCTCTGGTAAAAAACATCGCTTTGGTGTTGTCTTTGTCGCCTTGAAGTTGGATGAAAAGGTCAAACTGATAGCCGACATTTTCCAAAACTCCCGGCTGGCGGCGGATTTTGATGATCTTGCCCTGATAGGTATTGGTCAAGGTGGAGGAGGCAAGGACATCAGGCTGGGGCTGGGTGATGTTTTTGTAAATCTCTTCAAAATTGTGCGCCAGCATCTTAGTCTTTTCGTCAGCAGGCGAAGGTGTGGGTGAAACTACAAAGGATGAAGAATTAAAAGAGGCAGTATTTTTCTGGTTTTTGATAAAAAGCAAAAACCCTGTCTCCACCGCCAAGACAATGCCTAAAAAATCAAAACAATCACCAAAACTTTGCGCATAATTTTATTATGAGAAAATTGCAGAAAAATTGCAAGGGGAAATTTAGTAGGGAAGGTACGGGGGCAATAACCTTAATTGCATCAATGCTTTTTTGTCATAATTCGCTGAAAGCAAATAACCAGTTTGTTTAGCCAATAACCATTCATTAAACCATGCAATAACTTCCGAATAAAGAGAATATTTAATGGTGTTTTGGCGAGCATGAGTCATTTCATGCGCAAGCATTTGTACAAGCCCCTTTGCTTCGTCAGCAAGTATTCTAATTTCATAGTTGGTATATACGTTTCGATCTGAAATAATGATTTTCTCATTGGCTGTCTCTTATACACA
>JAOACU010000309.1 GCA_026417715.1 Anaerolineae bacterium
GTGTTACTTGCCGCGATGTTCATCTACGCCGGCGCCAGTTTGTTCGGCGCGGCAACGTTCACGCCGGGCGGGTTGGGCACCACCGAAGGAAGTATGACTAGTTTGTTGCAACTTGTGCTCGGCGCGAGTGCAACGCTTGCCGCTGCTGCCACGCTACTCGTGCGCGTGTGTACGCTGTGGTTCGCGGTAGGACTCGGCGTCCTCGCGTTGTTGATTTTGGGTAAAGAAGGTATGACGGTGAGGTTAGATCTCACAAGTCTCAGAGACCTGTGAGGTCTGAACGAACCCTTTACCGTTTTCTACCTATGGGCAGTTGTGCTTTCCATTCGTTTATTCGTTATAGATTCGTTGAGTCGTGAGGTGACTGCAAAACAATCTGCGACGATACAAGATGCTCTCCTTGCGGCAGTGCGCGCGCTGGGCGCGACGATGCCGTACTATGACGCGCGCTTGCAAGCCGAACTGTTGCTCGCACACGCGCTTGAAACGACGCGCGAGAATGTGCTCGCGCGCTTGGACGAACCGATCGCCCCCGACGTTGCCGCGCGTTATGCCGCAAATGTAGCGCGCCGCGCCAAGCACGAGCCGTTGGCGTACATCTTGGGACGACAAAAATTCTACGGACTCGACTTTGTGGTGGATCGCCGCGTGATGATTCCGCGTCACGAAACGGAACTCCTCGTGCAACTCGCGCTCGAACGCGCGCGCCGCCAAGCATCGCCTGTGATTGTTGACGTGGGTACGGGGTCGGGTGTGCTGGCGATTACGCTCGCGCATCACTTGTCCCGCGCGCGTGTGATGGCGATAGACATTTCGCGCGACGCGTTAGAGGTGGCGCGCCTGAATGCCCAACGACTAGGTGTGGACGCGCGCATCGAGTTCATCGAAAGTGATTTGCTCGAATGTCTCACCGTGCCGTTCGATGTGCTGGTGGCGAATCTGCCCTACATCCCGCGCGCGCGTTTCGACGAGTTGCCGCGCGAGATTCGTGCGTTCGAGCCGCGCCTAGCGTTGGATGGCGGTGAAGATGGCTTGGCGGTGTTTCGGCGGTTGATCGCGCAGTTGCCCACGCACGCCGCGCGTGGCGCGATTGCGCTACTCGAAATTTCGGAAGAGCAGGGGAGTGCCGCGTTGGAAGCGGTGTATCGTGTCTTGCCGCAGACGCTCGCGGTCGTGCATCGTGATCTAGAGTTGCTCGATCGCGTGGTTGAGATTCGTTGGGACATTGAATCGTAAGGAGGAGTTGTGTCAGAACAAGAATCTTTGCCCGATGCCCGCGTAATGTACGAGGTCGCGCCTGATCCTCGCGTGGGTTTGTCCATCAATCCAGGGGTGCGTGAAATCGTGATGCCCAGTCTCGAAGAATTGCGCGCACTGGGTACGCGATGGGTGCGTTATTTGGTTACACGTCCGTTCCAAAATATGCAGAGCGGGCAGAATGTGGAACTGGATGTGTTACTGCAGCGTTACGCGCCCTTGGGTGTCAACGTCCTGGTGCTGGTCAACACCGAGACGTTAGCGGAATTACCGCCGCCTTTCGGAAGTTCGGAATGGTTGAGCGAGGATGGCTATATCGGTCGGGTGGCGACGTTGGCGCAAAAGATTGCCCAGTTTTATCACGGCAAGATTCATTCTATTCAAATTTTCAACGAACCCGAAGGGCAAGGTATCACGCCCGAAGATTACGGACGCCTGTTGCGCGCGTGCTATGACAAAATCAAAGCCGTGTCCAATGTGCCCGTCATTTCAGCAGGAATTTGTTGTGGCGAAAAGTTCGATTATTTGCAACGTCTGGTGCAAGCATCGAACCGCGCGTTCGATTTTGCGGGCTGGCACGTGCTCGGACTAGGCGTGGGTGATTTTCCGTTCCCTAACTGGAAATATGGCGAGTTGCGCGATTCGCTGACGCGCGCGCGGGCGATAACGGGCAAACCTTTGTGGATTACCGAGTTTGGTGCGGACTTGAATTTTCCCTGGCCCGATCATCTGACGCGTGAGGAGGCGGTGGCTGAGTATCTGCAACGCGGCTTTGAGGTGATTCGCGCGTTGGGCACCGATGTGGTGGCGCGCACGTTTTGGTTCACGTGGAAATATCCAAACGGCGGCTGGGGCTTGGTGGACGATGCGGGGCGGCGGCGCCCAGCGTGGTACGCCTTCCAAAAAGCCGCGCGCATTCCTCCACCGTACGAAATTACGCGCGTGACCTTGATGCCCAAGGTGTTGGAAACCGGCGAAGTGCTGAATGTCAGTGTCACCGTAAAGAACAATTCCGATGCCACCTTGCCGACGCAAGACCCTGCGCCCGGTTTTGTGTACAACGAAGGCGATACTTTTTACACGCGCGGTTTTCCCGATGTGCAAGACGCGTTTCGTGTGGGCTTGGATTTTGAGGGACGCGCGGGCATTGACCATCCGTATCGCTGGGGCTTGGGTGCGCCCCTAGCGCCCGGCGAATCGCGCGTGATCACAGGGGCAATTCGTTTGACCCAGCCCCAAGATCGCCAGTACTGGATCGGTTTGGTGCGTGAGCGAATCGCGTGGTTGCAGGATCGTGAAGGCGTGCAACGTATCGTTGTGCATCCGTTACCGGCGTGGATGCCACAAATCGTCCAAGTCAAATTCACGCCGACGATTCTTAACGCGGGTGAATTGCTGAATGTCAGCATCACCGTCAAGAATAACTCGAACGAAACGTTGCCCACGCAAGGTCCCGATCCAGGTTTTGTGTACGATGAGGGCGATACGTTCTACACGCGCGGTTTTCCTGATGAGTTGAATGCGTATCGCGTGGGGATTGATTTTACTGGACGGACGGGGTGGGATCATCCGTATCGCTGGGGTTTGGGTGCGCCGCTTGCGCCTGGTGAAACGCGCACCATCACGGGCGCGATTCGGATGCGTAACACACAGTTCGTAGATTATTGGGCGGGCTTGGTGCGTGAGCGTATCGTGTGGTTGCAAGATTACAAGGGGATGCAGCGCGTTACGGTGCGTGCGCCCGCCGGAGCGATTCCACAAATCGTTGCAGTCACCTTGTCACCCAGTACATTAACTTCGGGTGATTTGTTGCGCGTGAGTATCACCGTGCAAAATAATTCGAATGGACCGCTAGAAACACAAGGTCCACCACCAGGTTTTGTGTACGAGGAGGGTGAGACCTTTTACACGCGTGGATTCCCAGACGAAATCTATGCGTATCGCGTTGGTGTAGATTTTGACGGGCGTGTGGGAATTGATCATCCATATCGTTGGGGCTTGGGTGAACCACTGTTGCCTGGGCGTACTGTCACCATCACTGGCGCAATTCGTTTGCATACACCGCGCGCGATCAACTATTGGGTTGGCTTGGTGCAAGAGCAAATTCGTTGGGTACAAGATCGTCAGGGTGCACAGTTTGTGGTGGTGAATCCAAAGTGATGGAGCAGAGTTCGGAATTCGGAATTCGGAGTTCGGAATTCGGAGTTCAGAGAGGCGAAAGGTTGCAGGTGGCGGGTGGTGGTCAGCAGTTGAGAGAAGGGAGATTGGAGATTAGAGATTGGGCGGCGGTGTTTGTG
>JAOACU010000310.1 GCA_026417715.1 Anaerolineae bacterium
CTCATCACCACCGACGCGCGCATCGCGCCTGAATTGCTCGACCGCGCGCTACGTGTTGCCGTGAACGCAAGTTTCAATCGCATCAGCATTGACGGCGATACGAGCACGAACGACACGGTGCTCGTGCTCGCGAACGGTGCGTCCAATTACGCAATACGCAACACGCAACACTTTGAGGAATTCACCCACGCCTTGACCCAGGTGTGTGTGAACCTCGCGCAACAAATCGTGCGCGATGGCGAGGGCGCGACCAAGTTCGTGGAAATCGTCGTGAGCGGTGCGCGTGCGGAAGAGGACGCGGTGCGCGTGGCAAAAGCGATTGCCAACTCGCCGCTCGTCAAAACCGCGCTCTACGGCGGCGATGCGAATTGGGGACGCGTCATTGCGGCGGCAGGATATAGCGGTGTGGAGGTCGAGCCCGACAAAATGACGCTGTGGTTTGGCGATGTCCAAGTCTTCGCCAACGGAACGCCCACCGATTTCGACGAAGCCGAATCCACGCGCGCGATCAGCGGCAACGAGGTCTCGATTCGTTTGGACTTGGGGCAAGGTGATGCCCGAACAACGGTGTGGACGTGCGACTTGTCGCACGACTATGTGACGATCAACGGCAAGTATCGGACGTAGCACTCGTCGCGGAATCAAAGCCCTGTCTGGTCTCTCAAGAACCGACAGGGCTTTGGATTCTAAAATTATTTTACTGGACTTTGGCAACAACCTTAACAAACAAGAACGTTACGCGCCCGCGTGTAGGCGCGCGGATATATCGCCTCTCTGGCGAGTGGCGTGAACAAAAACGCTGTGGCGAGAGACGAACGATCTAATTCGGCACGAGCAGGTCGAGCAACTCGTCGTCGCTGTGACCTTGCCGCACCAAGTCCGCGATGCAGCGCACGGTTTGCCGCACGTGCTCGCGCTGATGGTCGCGGAGAACATCGCCCACGGGTTGGAGTCGCGCTTGGGGATCTTTGAGCAATGGCATCACTCGTTGATATTGCACGAACGCATACGCCGCAAAGACCAAGGTGTGCCAGCGCAAGATCGCTTCGAGCGATTGCACGCGATAATCCGCTAGCCCAAAGCGTTCCTTCAAAAACCAATTGTCCACTTCCGCTTGCCAGCGATAGCCATAGTACTTCAAGATCGTTTGGACACTCAAGGAGGTGTCCGAACACAAGAAGTACGCAGGAGACCTGTCCTGCTTGTTTCGTTTGGAAATGATCGCTACCACCGGATCGGGGTAGTGCCGCAGCCGACCGACGAGATGTCGGGTGGAGTAGGTGTGGCGGCGGGTGGCTGACCGCACCACGACGCGCGTGATGCGCTGATGATCGAGATGCGACCACCAGTGGCTGAGCGGACGATTGGACACATTGCGATTGGAACGCGTAGCACTAATCCAATCCCAACCGTGAGCGCGAATGTATTTTTCTAAATGCTGATTGTCATACCACGCATCGAACAACACATAGACATGACCGCCCTTGGGCAAGTGCGGTGCAATTTCGTCGAGCATCTGTTCGACCAACGTAGTGAGTTTGTGAAAAGTCAGTTGCGTTTCGGCGGTGCGCGTGCGATTGAGTTGCTTGACGAGTTTGCGCGGCAAATACATTCGCCACGCGAGCACAAATTGCACGGGCCCGAGTTGCAACCCCAGCGTCACGTAGCGCGAACTGTTGGTGCAATTGCCTTTTTGACGACGCGATGCGCAATGATCGAAGTGAAACGTGACGGCTTCGAGCGCGTGTGTGGCCACATCCTTCGGACAGAGGGCATCGTCGATGCGCAGAAAGAGCAACCGCCACCCCGTCTTTTGCTGAATCGTGCAGACGGTTCGCAGCAGAAACAAGGTCACGGCTTGCTGGATCGGCGCACTCGCCCAAGGGCTGGCACGAAAAAAATCGGCGAGTGCGAACTCGTCGGCATGCGGCAGACGCAACAGCCGTGTGAGTGCGCTCAAGGTCTTGTGCTTGCTGGTACAGACCAAGAGGGCCTCGACACAATTGAGCGCGTGGCGCAATTGTGCCGGTGAAAAACCAATGAGCAAGGGAGTCAGAAAATTGCATAACGTATCAGAATGTGCGACAATCCAAGTGAGCATGGGGTTCCTCCGCAGTGTGGATTCGGCAACCAGCACTGTAGCACAAATCCCATGTTTGTTCAAGTCCGATTAGGACTTGCCAAAGTCTAGATTTTTTAAAGTTCATCAGTATCAAGATTTCTTAACAAAGTCTTTCTAATTGCTTAACCTTTCCTTTGACAAGATTTAACCCAAAGGTGCGATAAACCATCTCAGAATACCTGAGATGGTTTTTCGTTATGCCTGATCATACGGATATGACTTTCAAGGGAACACCCGTCGTTGGCGGACAAGTGCGTGGTCGCATCAAGACGGTGCGTGGCTGGGAAAAGGACATTGCACTCGATCCAGAAACGGTGTTGATCACGCGCTTTCCGATTCCAAGAATTTCGCGCTGGCTCCAACAGGCGTCGGCATTGCTCTGCGCGTACGGCGCAAGCGATTCGTTCCTTGCCGCGCAAGCGCGCGCGCGTGGCATCCCGACAGTCTTCAATTTGGGCAGTTCCATCGAAGCATTGCCAGATGCCGCGTGGGTGTTGGTGGACGGAACTAACGGCGTAGTTCAGTGTGATGTAGCCCCTGCCTGAAAGAAGCAAAATGCCGAACACGATGTTTGTGATTCCTTTTGAAATTGATGCGAATCGCTACAACGTTCGCATCGGCGATTGGGTATCGCCCCAGACCATCATCGGCGCAGATTTCGCAACAGGTGCCGCGATTCGCGCCGGTTGCTACGGTCAAGTGATTGGTGTGGCGTACAGCGGTGGCAGTCCCATCCTGACCATTTTTGTTCGACCGGATTCAAACTCTCAAGCGTGTGTATCTGCCCCAACGCAAGAATCGCTGGCGTAGTAACGATTAATGAAAATCGCGCTCGTCACCCCATACGATTATGCCTGCCCCGGCGGTGTGAACGAACACGTGACGGCACTCCACCACGAATTTCGGGCATTGGGACACACGACGCTGATCCTCGCCGCCGCGACGGCGCACGAAGATCGTTTGGGCGAGGGCGTGATCAAGGTGAGCGGCGCGATTTCACCAATCCCGATGAGTGGTTCGACCGCGCGCATCACCCTTGCGCCGCAAGTGTATCAGCGGGTCCAGAAAATTCTCCGGGACGAAAAATTTGATGTGGTGCACGTCCACGAACCTGCAGTGCCGATGCTTTCGCTGGCGGTCTTGCGCCTCTCGCGCGCATTGAACATCGGTACGTTTCACGCGTTCCGCGAGACGAACGCGCTGTACGAGTATGCCGCTCCTGTGGTGCGTCGCGTCTTGAATCGGCTCAACGGGCGCATTTGTGTCTCCGATGCCGTGCGCGATTATATCACCCAATATTTTCCCGGCGATTATGTGACGATTCCCAACGGTATCCATTATGCGCGTTTTTCTTCATCCGCGCTCAAGCCTATTCCGCGCTTTGACGATGGTCGTCCGAACATTCTCTTTGTTGGACGCTTGGAAC
>JAOACU010000031.1 GCA_026417715.1 Anaerolineae bacterium
CAACAAGCGCGCCGCGTACTCGACCGCATCGTTGGTTACACCATCAGCCCACTTTTGCGCAAGAAGATTCACACCAAGAACCTGAGCGCGGGGCGCGTGCAATCCGTTGCCGTGCGTCTCGTCGTCGAACGCGAGCGCGAGATTCAGGCGTTTGTGCCGGTCGAGTATTGGAGCATCGAAGCGGAGTTGCAAAAGCAGACCGATGACGGAAGACCGAGGACAGAAGACAAAAGACCGACGACGGAAGGCGGTCAGCGGTCAGCGGTCAGCGGTCAGCCGTCGGCGGTCACGTCGTCGTTCCGCGCGAAACTTGTTAAAATCGGTGACAAGGATTTCGAGTGTCACACCGGCGAAGAGGCGTTAAAACTCAAAGAGGTTTTGGAACAGTGCGCGTACACCGTGCTTGATGTGCGACGCAAGGACGAACGCCGTAATCCCGCGCCGCCGTTCATCACTTCGACGATGCAACAAGAGGCGTCACGCAAACTTGGCTTCAACGCCAAGCGCACGATGGCAGTCGCACAACAGTTGTACGAAGGCATCGCACTCGGCGATGAAGGCAACGTTGGCTTGATTACGTATATGCGTACCGATTCGACGAACGTCGCCGAAAGCGCGCAGCGCGAAGCGTTAGCATACATCAGACAAAAATTCGGTGACGAGTATGTGCCACCCGCGCCGCGCGTGTACAAGAAAAAAGTCGCGGGCGCGCAAGAAGCGCACGAAGCGATTCGTCCCACGAACGTTTTCCGCGAACCCGAATCCATCAAACCGTTTCTCGATGCGGATCAATTCAAACTGTACGATTTGATCTGGAAACGTTTTGTTGCATCGCAAATGGCAAGCGCGGTGTTCGATACAACGGCGGTGGACATTGCCGCAAACCGACCGACGACCGCCGACGGACGACCAAATCTTCCGTCATCGGTCATCGGTCATCGGTCTGATTTTCTGTTTCGCGCAACTGGCTCCATCCTCAAGTTTCCCGGCTTTCTCGCGGTCTATCGTGAGGGCAGGGACGAAGCCGATGACAAGGATGAAGAATCGAATCGTATCTTGCCGCCGCTCGAACGCGATGAGCCGCTCGATTTGCTTGGCATCTATCCCGAACAACATTTCACCCAACCGCCGCCACGTTACACTGAAGCGACGCTCATCAAAGCACTCGAAGAAAAAGGCATCGGGCGACCGTCCACCTACGCGCCGATTCTTTCGACGATTCAAGAACGCGGTTACATCGAACGTTTGCCTGATCGTCGTCTCAAGCCCACCGAACTTGGCTTTCTCGTCAACGATTTACTCGTCAAACATTTTCCGAACGAAGTGGACGTGGGCTTTACCGCGCAGATGGAAGAGCAACTCGATAAAATCGCGGAAGGCGAAGCGAACTGGGTTCAGGTGTTGCGCGATTTTTACGCGCCGTTCAAACAAACCCTCGACCGCGCGACAATCGAAATGCCCGATGTGACCTTGCCCGTCGAAACGACGAACGAAGTGTGTGACAAGTGCGGCGCGCCGATGGTCATCAAGCGCGGACGATTCGGCAAGTTCCTCGCGTGCTCGCGCTTTCCCGAATGTCGCAACACGCGCAACCTATCGGCAAGCGGTGGCAGTGCGAATACGGGTGTCACCTGTCCCAAGTGTAAACAAGGCACAATCGTCGAAAAGCGAAGCAAGAAGGGACGCGTGTTCTACTCGTGCAATCGCTATCCCGAATGCGAATTTGCGTTGTGGGACAAGCCGGTCAAAACGCCGTGTCCGCGCTGTGGTGGTTTGATGACGCTCAAGGGTAAGAACGGCGTCAAGTGTACGCAATGCGATTACAGCGGTGAGATGATTTTAACGGAAAATTGATGCAGACGCGCGCACAGAAACACAAAATTGTGCTATAATTTTCAACCGCGCGTGAGTAACGCGCGCTTCAAAAACCAAACGATAGTCGGCGCTCGCTTGGCCTCAGTGCAAGCGAAAGGTCGGCGATCAAATCTTCAGGAGGATGAACAATGTTAAGCAAAACGATGCAAGACGCGCTCAACGAGCAAATCAACAAGGAACTGTACTCGGCATACCTGTACCTTTCGATGTCGGCATACTTTGAATCGCTCAGTATGCCCGGTTCGGCGAAATGGATGCGCGCGCAGCACGACGAAGAGCACACCCACGCGAACAAAATTTTCGACTATGTGAACGATCGTGGTGGACGCGTGGTGCTCAAGGCGATTGACGCGCCGCAAGTCGAATTCAAATCACCGCTTGCCGCGTGGGAGATGGTGTTGGAACACGAACGCAAGGTCACCGCTTCGATTCACAAGTTGTACGAACTCGCGCTTGCCGAAAAAGATTACGCGACGCAAGCGATGCTCAAATGGTTCATTGACGAGCAGGTCGAAGAGGAAAAGAACGCGATGCTGATGGTCGAACGGTTCAAACAAGCCGGCGACAATCCTGCTACCTTGTTGATTTTGGACGCGCACTTTACCAAGCGTGACGATGAATAGAGTTTTAGACCTCACAGGTTTCCGAATCTGTGAGGTCTAATCTTCATCAGTAGAACAGTGGAGGTCAAGAATGAAAATTGCAGTGATGGCAGCGGGTGGTGTAGGCGGATACTATGGCGCGCTCCTCGCGCGGGATGGACACGAGGTTACTTTTATCGCGCGCGGCGCGCATCTCGACGCGATTCGCGCCAATGGCTTGACAATCAAAAGCGTGCACGGCGATTTTGTGGTCAAGCCCGCGCGCGCAACAGACCATCCCGCCGACGTTGGCGTCGTGGATTGGGTCATCTTCAGCGTCAAGGCGTATGACAACGCGACGGCGGCGCAAGCGATACGCCCAATGATTGGCGCGCACACGACCGTCGTCACATTCCAAAACGGCGTGGACAATCACGAACAAATCGGCGCGGTGATCGGCAAGGAGCACGTCATCGTCGCGCCTACGCAAATCGTCTCGAACATTGTCGCGCCCGGTGTCATCGAACAAAAAAGCCCGTTTCGCATTTCGTTCGTTGGTGAAGTGTACGGACAAGGACTCACGCCGCGCGTGACGCAGTTCGTCGAAATGCTCAAGCGCACCGGTGTTGATGCCACAGCGGTTGCCGATGCGCGCCCCGCGCTCTGGCACAAATGCGTCTTCATCGCCTCCGCCTCTGGGCTGGCGACGCTCGCGCGCACCGAGCCCTACGTCTTGTTCCAAATGCCCGAAGCGCGCGCCACTTTGCGCGCAGCAATGGAAGAAGTGCGCGCGGTCGCGCACGCGCACGGCATCACGTTGGACGCCGACATTGTAGATCGGCAGTACAACTTTACGCTGAACCTAAAACCCGGTGCCAAACCCTCGATGCAACTCGATTTGGAAGCCGGCAAGCGTTTGGAAATTGATGCGCTGAGCGGCGCTGTCGTACGCTGGGGCGCGGCAAAGAATGTGCCAACACCAGTGCATCAAACGATTTACGTCGCGTTGAAAATGGAGGACGAACGGGCTAGAAATAGTTCCAAGTTTCAGGTTCAAAGTTGAACCTGAATTTTTTGACTAGGATGAAATAGTGTGATAAACTAGGTCCATCTCCGAGTGCACGCACCTACAGCACCAAGCCAAGGGGCGTGTGCCAGACCCAGGGCGATACCCTGGGGACACGCGAGCGCGTGTCGTGGGTGCGCGTGGAAACGCGCGCGCCTCCCGCGTTTGGAAAGGAGACTTGGACAGCCGAAGAAGTCGTAACTACTCAGATTGCCATAGAGGACACAGAGCACACAGAGAGATTGGCTTGAGTCAGAAAGATATTTCTCTGTGACCTCTGTGCGCTCTGTGGCAAAATTCAGTACGGCTGAGTAGTTACGAGCGAAGGGACGGAGGACGAACGATAATGAGACGGATCATCTTGCACACCGACGGCGCGTCGCGCGGCAATCCCGGTCCCGCCGCGATTGGCGTGGTCATCAGCGATGAACAAGGAAACGAACTCGAAGCGTTCGGTGAGATGATTGGTCACGCGACGAACAACGTCGCCGAGTATCGCGCGCTGTTGCGCGGCTTGGAACGCGCGGCGGTGTACGGCGATGTCGTCGAAATTCACACCGATAGCGAATTGTTGGCACAGCAGTTGAACGGCGCGTATCGCGTCCGCGCGCCGCATCTGCAAGCGTTACACGCGCAGGTGCAACGCGCGCGTCAGCGATTTGCGCGCGCACCCATCGTCATCATTCCGCGCGAACGCAATCGCCGCGCAGATGCGCTGGCAAACGCGGCATTGGATGGAGGACGGAAGATTGGAGATTAGAGATTGGAGATTGGGGATTGAGTCAATCGAAAATCAATAATCGGCAATCGAAAAATTTTTTGCCTACCACAAGTTGTGGTAAAATGAATGCAAACTGAATCTCACTACGACGACGGTCGTCCGTCATCCGTCGTCGGTCATTGAGAGAGGGTATGAACTGGCTCGCGTTGTTTTTGCTCATCACCGCGCCGATGCGGATTTATGAAAGCACGACTTTGCCACCGAATCGTACTTACAATCAACCCGTGTACATTATGGCAGACAACATCACACTCGATTGTCGCGGCTCGGCGTTCGTCGGCAACAAGATCGGTGTGGGATTGTTGATTCAAAATCGCAAAGGCGTCACTATCCGCAATTGCAAGTTCCACAACTGGGACGTGGGTGGCTATGTTGTCAGCGGCAATCGCTTTGTGTTCGAGAACAATGACTTTAGCAACAACTATCTAGACGACAATTCCAACGTCGAACACCTCAAACCGATTCCGCACGGCGGTTTGATTTTGAACGGCATTCAAAATTCGCGCGTGGTCGGCAACAAGGCAAACAACAACGTCGCTGGTATCCAGATTTTGAATTCCTCGCGCATCACAGTCGAGCGCAACACGACGAGTCACAATCGCGGTTGGGGCATTTATCTCTACGGCACCACCTCCAGCCAAATCATCTCGAACACGGTCGAGTATTGCAATCGCAGTTGTCCGGAATGGGGCAAAGATGCAGGTTGCGGCGCGGCAGGTATCGTCCTAACGATGCAATCGGATCGCAACAAAATCGGTTGGAATCAATTGCACCATAACGGTAACGGAATTTATAAGGGCAACCTGCCCGAAACCGCCAGCAACGATAACGAGATGATGTACAACACGATCTCGAACAGCGTGGCGAATGGCATCGAAGCCACGTTTAGTTTTCGCAACTATATTCATCACAACACAATGACGAATGACAATTACGGCGCGTGGTTAGGTTACGCGCAGTACGTGCGGTTTGAATACAATGTGATCAAAGGTGCACGCGTGAACAGCGTCGAACATCACAACGCGCAATTCTCAACTTACATTGGCAATACGTTCGAGGGCGCGGACGTGTTGCTGAAACCGCACGCCGATCCGCAGTACCAGCCAGTCGAAGGACGTTGTCAGGGCAACCAGTTCGATAAAAGTAATCAACTCATCAACGCAAAGTTTATTTCCACAGGGTGCAAATGAACGTACGCTGGGTTGTGATGCTACTCTGTGCGCTCGTGGGTAGCGCGCTGTGGACCGCGCGCCCAGCGCTATATGCTCAAGCCCCCACCGAAGAACCGACCAAACGTCCGTACGTTTTCCCCACACCGATTTTCATCCCAACGTATCCAAACGATACACCGTTCCCACCGCGCGCCACGTCCACACCAACAACAACGCTCACTGCGCGCGAGACGCCAACCGCCGAGCCGACGACGGAAGAACAAACCTACATCGTTCAACCCGGCGATTCGCTGTGGATCATCGCGCAAAAAGTGTACGGCAACGGCGCGAAATACCCGTTGATTGCCCAAGCCAACGACATCACAACCACCACGCGTTTGCGAACGGGAATGGTCCTGAAAATTCCGGGCGGTGCCAATCCTGTTACGCCGACTGCCACCCTTGCGCCAGCCACACCCACCGCAACTTTGCCCCCAACTCCCCTGCCCACACCCACTACTACACCAACACCTGCGCCAAGTAGTGGACTGACAGAATCGTGGACGGACACAGCGGCAATGGTATTGCGCGTGCTCGCCGCGCTGTGTGCACTTGCTGGTATCGTCTCTGCGGTGTCCGCCTACTTGATGTACGCGCGCGCCAAACGCTTGCAACTCATCGAAGAAGGCAAGCCACCACTGCGTTTGTCCTAGAATCACTCCAGCGCGCGTCGCAGAAATTCGCTCACGCGCCGTTCGTACTCGCGCGGTTCGGCTTGCATCAAAGCCACGTGCCCTGCCTTGCGAATGATGTACAACTCTTTGGGTTCGCGCGCGGCGTGATACAAGCGATGCGCGTTGCGTACGGGAATGAGCGTATCCAACTCACCGTGAATCAACATCACCGCGCGCGGTGAAATGTGTGCAATGTCGTCAATCGGTCGCACGTGGCGTATATTCAAGCCCGCTTCGCGTTCACCGAACCAAATCACGAGTGGCGCGAATGGGAACGCTGGCAAGCCCGTCAAACCTTCCACACCCTCGACGATATTGTCCTCCAAACTGGCGTACGCGCTCATCGCGATCACTGCGCGCGCGTGCTCGATGCGCGCACCCGCGCGCAACACCGTGCCTGCACCCATCGAATGTCCCATCAACACGATGCGTCGCGCATCCACTTCGGCGCGCGTGAGCACATACGCCACCGCGCTGCGCACGTCTTCTGCTTCCAAATAACCTAACGTGGTGATCGTGCCTCCACTCGCGCCGTGATTACGCAAATCGAACAAGAGTGCACCGTAGCCGTGACGCGCGAGCAGTGCGGCCTCCTCGAGTAAATGTGCGCGATTGGTTGCCCAGCCGAGAACAAAAATGATCCCCGCGAGATTGTTCGGCTGTGGTGGAATGAACCAACCGTGCAAACGGACACCATCGGGCGCGTAAAACGTTACGTCTTCCCAGTACGCCAATCCAACGTCACTCGGCGCGCGTTCCGCCACATAGCGCGCAGGACGCACTAGCATCACCGCGCGCGTGTAGCCGAGCCACACCGTCACCCACAGCATTGCCAATGTGACAGCGCAAAGTGTAAACAGTCCAAGATTGCGCCAATAATGCGGAGAACGTTTCATCTTACCAAATGATGTCAAGCACGCGTGGGACAGGTTCACAAACTTGTCCGACTTTTCACGCCAAATTTTCTAGCCCCTTGTGTAAGGTGAACAACATAAAAAACCCGTTCTCATTCGAACGGGTTTCTTCTGCAAACTTTACTGAACAATCACTGTTCCTGTCATCGGTTGTTGATCTATATCGCTATAGAAGGGGAAGGTGCCTGGCGTAGTGAATGTGTAGTAGAATTTGCCCCCTGGCGGAATCGGTCCTGAATTGAATGCCGCGCCCGGTGCCCCAGGCGACCCACTCCGAACCGAGTGATTGACGCTATCTATATTTTGCCACATCACTGTTCCACCGCGCGGAATCGTAACTGTCTCTGGGACAAACCGAAAGTTTTGCATAATGATCACCACCGTAGCCGTTGGCGAAGGTCCTGGCGTTGGTGTTGCTGTGCGCGTGGGTGTAGCCCCAGGCGTAGTGGGCGCACGCGTTGCGGTACGCGTCGGCGTGTTCACCGGTGTCGTGGCAGTACCAGTAGGACCAGGCGTGTTGGTAGGACCACGTGGTGTGATCGTGGGGATGGGGGGCCACTTTTTGGAACCGGGATATGGAATCACAAGATTTTGTCCCGCAAAAATCAGATGTGGATTCCAGATTCCATTCGTCCAAGCAATCGCATAGATCGAAGTTTCATATTCGATGGCAATGCGAAAGAGATTTTGCCCTTCGGTAACGATGTGTGTTGGAAATGGTGTGGGAGTTTGCGCGAGACATGGCACGCGCAACGTTTGCCCGACTCGCAGGTACGGCGTGTACATATAATTCGCCTGCATCAGGATCGCGGGTGAAACACCATACCGATAGGCAATCGAGTACACCGTGTCGCGATATTGCACTGTGTACGTACAATCGAAATTCGATGGCGTGGGCAACGGCGTGAAAGTGGCGCCGGGGGTAATCGGTGTAAGCGGAATGATGAGGCGTTGACCGGCATAAATCTGCTCGGAGGTCAAGCCGTTGGCTTGCATAATCGCAGGGACGGTGGTCCCGTAGCGCATCGCAATCGAAAACAACGTGTCGCCATAACGCACGTAGTAGATGATGCTCGTTCCCTGCTGTGTAGGTTCTGCCGCTACACTTGGAAGAAAAGTGAGCAAGAGCATCACAACGAACACAAACCCCAACACA
Organism: Anaerolineae bacterium; assembly: GCA_026417715.1. GTDB lineage: Bacteria > Chloroflexota > Anaerolineae > UBA4142 > UBA4142 > VGOB01. Next base: position 8,259 of record JAOACU010000031.1, read on the forward strand.
CGTTGAACGGTCGGCAAGCCAATCTTCATCGGAGACCTCCTTGAGCGGTTTGGTTACACAAGGATTATACCACAAAAACAAGGGAATGCAAGAGGTCAAAAAATCCCCGTCGCCACCGACGGGGATTCAAGGTTAATCGCCAGTCATAATGAACAAGGGACACATTTCAAAACTCGCGTAATTCGGACGCAGGCGGTCTGTATTGTAGTACTTGGCAACGTTGACGAACTTTTTGGAACTGACGACGACATCCAGCGGCACATTATCGTATCGTCCATTCTTGAGCACGACCAAACGACCGTGAATGCGGCGTAAAATCAGATCGAGTGCCAAGTTGCCATATGCCATCGGCACAATCGAGTCGAGCGCATCGGGTTCGCCGCCGCGCACGAGATAGCCCAGGCGTTGATTGACGACGTTGATCGTCTTGCCCTTGTTGTACTTGGGTGATAGTTCGCGCAAACGCGCCGAGACCAAATCGCCAATCCCACCCAGTTTGGCGTGTCCAAACGCATCAGTGGTGTGATCCTCAAAGACCATCTCGCCGCCTTCAAACATCGCACCTTCGGAAACGATCACGACGGAATACTTGCTTGGGTTACGATTCCGATCTTCGACGAGTAACTCGGTCAGTCGCTCGATGTTGAATTTGTATTCTGGAATCACGCAACGATTCGCCGCGCCCGCCATCGTGGGCAACAATGCCGTAAAACCGGCATAACGACCAAAGACCTCCAGCACCAAAAAGCGTTCGTGCGAACCTGCGGTTGTACGCAAACGATTGGCTAACTCGATGGTGCGACTCACGCACGTACTAAAACCGATGCAGTAATCTGTGCCCGGCACATCGTTGTCCATCGTCTTGGGAATCGCAACGATTTTGACGCCGGCTTGATACAAACGCACCGCAAAGGAGAGAGTGTCGTCACCACCAATCGGAATCAAATAATCAATTCCTAGCCAACTGAGATTCTTGAGCACCTCATCGGTCAAATCATTGGTCTCGGCAGTGTACTTGTCTTTCAGATGTTCGGGCACATCGCCTTTCTTCACGTTCACCGGGTTGGTTCGCGAGGTATGCAGAAAAGTACCACCCGTACGTCCCGCGCGGTTGACCACTTCTTCGGTGAGAATTTGGTAATTCTCGCTGTTGTCTGCTTTTTCATCGCGAACGATCCCAATCGCCCCTGCCCAACCACGTCGAATACCAATGACGCGATACCCCTCACGCAACGCGCGAATTGTCACCGCACGAATCGCCGGATTCAGCCCCGGTACATCGCCGCCGCCCGTCAGAATACCAATCGTACCTTTATTCAAATTCACGTTGACCATACGCCACCCCTTTCTAGAATTTCATCGTGGGATTATATACCATTGCACCACTCTGTCAAACAGCATCACAGATCAGGGCTTTGTCAAAGTCGCGTTACCCTGTCATTCTGAGCGACCGAAGGGAGCGAAGAATCTCTCAAACCACTTTGCGAGACGCTTCGCTGCGCTCAGCGTGACAAATCGAACCGCTCCCGAGTTTAACTTTGACAAAGCCCTATCACAGATACTTGCTCATTCGACAAATCGCGCAAAATCGTGTAAACTATTTTGCAATGAAGACATTGCAACCTGTACCTACGGAACGCTGGCAAAAATATCTTACCGATTACAACGAAGGTCTCGGTCTCGTTTACGAACGATTCGTCCTCAACGATTATCTCGACCGTCTCGTGAATCAGTACAACCTCCACACTGTTCTCGAAGCACCGATTTTTGGAATGGCGGGCGTGAGCGGCATTAACAGCGTACGCCTCGCGCAACGTGGTTGCGCGGTCACGCTCGTGGACGACAACGCCGAACGTTTGCGCGGTGTTGCGCGCATCTGGAGTGAGTTGAATTTGCGCGCGACGTTCGTGCATCACACCGATTTCGCGCGCCTACCCTTCGACGACCGCGCGTTCGATTTGGCGTGGGAGTGGGCGGCGTTGTGGTACTTGCCGAACGCCGATGCGCTGTTGCGCGAACTCGCGCGCGTGTCGCGCCAACTTGTTTTCGTTGCAATGCCGAACCGCGTGCAAATCGGCTACTTGATGCGCAAGTATCTGCTCGAACGCGATTTTGTGAATTATGTGGACGAGAGTTGGGCAGACATTGGTCGAATCAAGAGGGAGATTAGAGATTTGAGATTGGAGATTGTGGACGAAGGCGTACTCGATGTGCCGCCCTGGCCCGATACGGTGATGCCTGCCGCGCAGGTGCTCAAGCGACTCGGTATCAAATCGAAAAAACTGGACGCGCAATTTTCGGGCGAGGGTTGGAATTGGAGTACGATGGATTACTATTTGGGTCGTCGCCCCGAACTCAAAGCCCTCATTGATCGTTACACCTTCTTGGAGCGCGCACCGATTCCTTGGCAACTCAAAGCGATTTGGGCACATCATCGGTACGTGCTGGTGAAGGTGAGGTACTAATGTTACGCAGATGTAGGACAAGTTTGCAAATTCGTCCTACATATCACGCCAAATTTTTTGGCATCTGCGTAAGGTGAGTGAGGTAGATAAAATGACTATTACAGTTTCGCAACCAAAGATACCATCGCAACTCATCTCTACGCGCGTGATCTACCCAGAAACGGACGGGAGACCTATGACCGAAACCGACAAACATCGCCGCGAATTAACCGCGCTCATCGAAGCGCTGATTGCTTTTTTCAAGAACGTTCCCGATGTGTATGTCTCTGGGAATTTGATGTTGTACTACGAAGAAGGTAATCCCACCGCCTCCGTTGCGCCTGATGTGTTCGTCGTCAAGGGAGTGGCTAAAAAAGAACGCCGCATCTACAAATTGTGGGAAGAAGGCAAAGCCCCCGATGTAGTGATCGAACTCACTTCGCGTTCAACGCGACTCGAAGATCTGGGGAGTAAACGTGCCTTGTATGCGGAACTCGGAGTGGCTGAATATTTCATTTACGATCCACACCGAGAGTACCTCAAACCACCACTGCAAGGATATCGCCTTGAACACGGCGAGTATGTGCCCATTGCGGCTGATGCACAAGGCAAACTCTTCAGTCAAGTCCTCGGCTTGGCACTCCAAATTGTGAATGACGATCTGCGGTTGTTTGATCCGCGCACAGGGAATTTATTGATGACGCCGCAGGAAGCACAAGCGGAGGTAGAACGCCTTCGCGCTGAATTGGACAAGCGACAACAACGTTAAGGCGCATCAATGCAATCTCCAATCCCTAATCTCCAATCTCCAATCTCCATCATCATCCCCGCCTACAACGTTGAAGGGAGTATCGGGCGCGTACTGGAAGGTTTGCACGTATGGCGCGACCGCGCGGAAATCATCGTCATTGACGACGGCTCGACGGATCGCACGGCGGAAATCGCCGAACGCGCCGGCGTGCGCGTGATTCGTCATCGCGTCAACAAAGGATATGGCGCCGCGCTCAAGACTGGCATTCGCGCCGCGCGCGGCGAGATAATCGTGATGATGGATTCGGATGGCGAACACGATGCCGCATACATTCAAGCGTTGCTCGATGCAATGCCCGATAACGCGATGGTCGTCGGTGCGCGTGGCAAAGGATCGCACGCGCCACTGTTGCGACGTCCGGGCAAATGGATTTTGGGCAAGGTTGCCAACTTTCTTGCGGAAACCAATATCCCCGATTTGAATTCGGGCTTGCGCGCATTTCGCAAAGACATCGTCCAATCGTTCTTGCATATTTTGCCGAATGGTTTTTCGTTCACAACGACACTGACGCTCGCGCTCTTCAAGGAAGGGTACAACATCGCCTATGTGCCAATCACGACGACACCACGCGTCGGCAAAAGCACGGTAGACCCGATTCGCGATGGAATGAATACACTGATGCTCATCATTCGCATCATCGCGCTCTTCGATCCGCTCAAAGTATTTCTGCCGATGAGCATCGTGCTGTTCCTGATTGGCGTTGCGTACTGGATTGCGTCGGGCGTGTATCGCTATGCGTCGAACATCGTCCCTGCGTTTCACATCCCCACAGGCGCAATGCTGATGATGCTCTCGGCGGTCATCGTGTTTATGTTTGGCATCCTCGCGGATCAGGTGAGCGCGGTGCGGCGAGAAAGATAGTACTGCGTATTGCGTATTCCGTAAGTTGTATGCAATACGAAATACGCAGTACACAGGAGCAGAATGTCACTAGCCACTTATACCTCAACATCGCACAAGCGATTGTGAATAATAAACTCGGACGCGTCGAACTGCCGAATATGTGCACGTTCATTGTGACGTGGCGCTGTAACCTACGTTGCTTTATGTGCGACGTGTGGAAGAAAAAAGACCACGACGATATGAGCGTGGACGACATTCGACGCATTTTTGCACAAATTCCACATCTCGATTCGCTGCGCATCACTGGCGGCGAACCGTTCCTACGCCGCGATCTCACCGAAATCACGCGCGCGATCATCGAGACGAACAACCCGACGGTGATTCACGTGACCACTGCGGGCGTGATGACCGAACGCATCGTCGAGTATGTCAAAGCGGTTGGCTCGAAAAAATTGCACCTGAAATTTTCGATTGACGCGGTCGGCGCGCGCCACGATGAAATCCGCGGCTATCGCGGCTTGTACGACAAGGCGATGCGCACCTTGCGCGCGGTGGTTGCCCTGCGCGATCAATACGGCTTTTACATCGGCGTCAATCAGACGATCACGGATCGCAACTGGGATCACATCGAGCCGTTGCGCGAAGAGATGGCAAAACTCGGTGTGAGTGTGCATTACGCCATCGCCACTGATCACTACACCTTGTATCGTTTGAACACGGACAAGGAAAAAGACATCCCCGATATGAAATCGGTCTCGATGTCCGATTTCACACCCGAACAATTGCAGTACATCTTTGAACAACTCGATACGCGCGACGGCATCCGCGATATTCCCGAATGGTTGGTGCAACGTTACTATTTGCGCGGCTTGAAGAATCGTTTACTGCACAACATCGAATCGCCCAAGCCGCGTTGCATCGAATTGCATAACCATATGCGCCTGATGCCGAATGGCGATGTGGTGACGTGCGTGTACTATCCCACTGTCATCGGCAACTTGCGGACGCAATCGTTACAAGAGGTGTGGTATAATGAGCGCGCGCAACAACAACGCGAAATCGTGCGCAAATGTCCGGGTTGCTGGGCAGGGTGCGAAGTGAAACCGAACGCGATTTACACAGGGGACATTGTGCGCGCGTTGTGGATGGGGAGCGCGAAATGACGCGAAAGGGCGCGAAAGGGCGCGAGAGCGCGAAAGGGCGCGAAACGTAGGGGCAACCCTATGTGGTGACCCTGCATGGTCGCTATCCAAAATGAGTTCGGTGCAGTTCGGGAAATAGAACACAAACTAGGAAGGAGTTTGCTATGGGAGCAAAAAAGATTCTGATGCTAGTCGGTGATTTCGTCGAGGACTATGAGGTGATGGTGCCTTTCCAGACCTTGCAAGCCGTTGGGCACACGGTGCACGCGGTTTGCCCTGGCAAAAAAGCCGGCGAAAAGGTGCGCACCGCTGTTCACGATTTTGAAGGCGACCAAACGTACAGCGAAAAACCCGGACACAACTTTACCCTCAATGCCACGTTTGATCAAGTCAAAGCCGAAGAGTACGATGCGTTGGTCATCCCTGGCGGACGCGCGCCTGAGTACATTCGCTTGAATCCCACCGTGTTGAGCATCGTACAACACTTTGCACAAGCCAACAAACCGATTGCCGCGATTTGTCACGGCGCCCAAGTCCTTGCGGCGGCGGGAGTGTTGGGAGGCAAAGCGTGCTCGGCGTATCCTGCTGTGGGACCCGATGTCACACGCGCAGGTGGCACCTACGTAGATATTCCGGTGGACAAGGCGCACGTGGACGGTAACTTGGTGACTGCGCCTGCCTGGCCCGCCCATCCCGATTGGCTTGCCAAGTTCCTGCAAGTTCTAGGAACAAAGATCGAACCATAAAAAATTCAATCCCCGAACTGCACCGAACATATCAATTTCGGAATTGCAGGTTCAAAAGGAAAGTCAAAAATGGAGTTGATTCGACTTAATCGCGGCACACTGACTTTACCTCCTAACATCATCCAAAACGTTGGCGCCAGCGCACAGTTTACAGTGATTATGACGGGTGATACCATCATCTTGAAAAAGATAACTCCACCACGTCTATCTGAAATCGCTGAGCGTGCCCCAAATGATCAACCAATGTCTCTAAGCGAGATCGCCAAACAAGTTCACAATTACCGTAGGAGGCGACGTGCGCGTCGTCGTTGATACCAACGTACTGATCTCGGCGATTCTCTGGCTGGGCTTGCCTCATCGTATCATCGAACTCGCTGAACAAAGACAAATTGTACTCTGTATGACTCCACCGATGTTGGATGAGTTGCGCTATGTGTTAGCACGCCCAAAATTCAGTCCTTACCTCAAAGCACGGCGCACCAACGTCGAAGAAATTATAGCCGCTTTGGTCTCTCTGATTGAACTTTATCCGACGCCAAGGAATATAAAGATCAAAATCGAATTGACCGACCCTGACGACGAAATGTTTCTTGCCTGTGCCATAGTGGCTGGAGCAAATTACATTATCTCAGGCGACAATCACCTGCTACGCTTGAAACGGTACGGAAGCATCGAGATGCTTTCTGTGGCACAATTTCTAAAAACTGTCGGCTGGAGGAATGAAACAAAACGATGAAACCTCTCATCCTTGCCCATCGCGGCGCGAGCGCGTATGCGCCCGAAAACACACTCGCCGCATTCAACCTTGCCTTTGAACTTGGCGCGGACGGCATCGAACTCGATGTGTCGCTCACGCGCGACGGCATCCCTGTTGTCATTCACGACGACACCGTAGATCGCACGACGAACGGGCACGGCGCGGTCAATCAATTCACCCTCGCGGAACTGCAACAACTCGACGCGAGTAATCGAATGGAAAAATATCGCGGCGAAAAGATTCCGACACTGGAAGAAGTTTTGCGCGCCGTTGGCACGCGCGGGCTAATCAACATCGAAATCAAAAGCACCGGGCTGAAAACCGATGGCGTCGAAATGGCGGTACTTGCTGCCATCGAAAATACTGGCGCGTCGCGTGTCTTGATTTCCTCATTCAATCCTCTTGCCTTGCGGCGAATGCTGTTGCTCGACCCGCGCCTACCGCGCGGCTTGCTCTACGCGCCGCGCTTGCCGATCTTTTTGCGGCGCGCGTGGTTACGTCCACTCGTCCGCCCTGCCGCGCTGCATCCACATTTTTCGATGGTGACGCGCGAGTGGGTGCAATGGGCACACGCGCGCGGCTACCAAGTCAACACGTGGACGGTGGACGATCCTGAGGTGACACGACGTTTGATCGAATGGGGAGTGGATAGTCTGTCTCTTATACACATC
>JAOACU010000311.1 GCA_026417715.1 Anaerolineae bacterium
AAAAGTATGGCGCGCGTTTCGAGTTGATTCGCGCGGACATCCGCGATGCGCAAGCGATGATCGAGGCGGCGCGTGATGTGGATGCCATTTACCACTTTGCCGCGCAGGTTGCTGTGACGACTTCGGTCACGAATCCGCGCGAGGATTTTGAAATCAACGCGCTGGGCACGTTCAACGTACTCGAAGCCGCGCGCGCGTCAAAGCGTCAACCACTCGTGTTGTTCGCTTCGACGAACAAGGTGTACGGTGGGATGGAAGATGTTGCCATCATCGAACAACCGACGCGTTACGCGTATCGCGATTTGCCCAATGGTTTTTCGGAAGAGCGACCGCTGGACTTCCATTCGCCCTACGGGTGTAGCAAAGGCGCAGCCGATCAATACGTGCGTGATTATCAGCGCATCTACGATTTGCCCACCGTCGTGTTCCGCCAATCGGCGATTTACGGCTATCGCCAATTCGGTGTCGAGGATCAAGGTTGGCTCGCGTGGTTCATCATCGCGGCGGTGCTTGGCAAACCGATCACGATTTACGGCGATGGCAAACAAGTGCGCGATATGCTCTTCATTGACGATTTACTCGACGCGTACGACGCCGCCACTGCGCGCGTTGATCGTATCGCTGGGCAAGTGTACAATATCGGCGGTGGACCCAACAACACGATTTCTGTGTGGGCAGAATTCGGACCGATGCTCGAAAAACTCCTGGGCAGAAAAATTCCGGCGCAATACGGCGATTGGCGCCCCGGCGATCAACGCGTGTGCGTGTACGATATTTCCAAAGCCAAACGCGAGTTAGATTGGGAACCCAAAATTGGTGTGCAAGAAGGTGTGGAAAGATTGTATCGGTGGGTCAAAGATAACCAGTCCTTGTTTGAGTGATTGGGTGATTGGGTGATTCGGTGATTGGGTAATTCGGTGATTCATATTGAGTGGCAAGATCGTAAATCATAAATCATAAATCGAAAATCTTCAATGAAAATCCTCATCGCGCTCACTTACTATCGTCCTCATATCAGCGGATTGACCATTTACGTTGAACGATTGGCGCGCACGCTTGCTGCGCGTGGGCATCGCGTCACCGTGCTTACATCGCACTATCGTCGCGATTTGCCGTACCGCGAAGAAATGGATGGCGTGACGGTGTTGCGGCATCCCGTTGCATTTCGTTTTAGCAAGGGGAGCATTATGCCCGGCTTTTTGTCGCGCGCATGGAAACTGATGCGCGAACACGACGTAGCCAGTGTGCACTTGCCCCAAGCCGAAGGCGGACCACTCGCGGTGATTGGACGATTCCTTGCGCGCACTCCCGTCGTGCTGACGTACCACTGCGATTTGCAACTCCCACCGGGCATATTGAACCGCGTGATTGATCGCGCCGTGTTCGTCTCGAATTGGATTGCCGCGCGCTTTGCTGATCGCATCGTGGCGTACACCGAAGATTACGCGCGTCATTCGCCACTCTTATCGCGCTTTCAAGAGAAAATTGTTGTTATCTATCCACCTGTGATAATGCCACCACCCGATCCGCGCGCGGTCACCGCGCTCAAACAACGTTATCACGCCGAAGGACAACGCATCGTCGGTTTTGCCGCGCGCTTTGCTGAAGAAAAAGGTGTCAATTATCTCATCAATTCGATACCCTTCGTGCGCGAAAAAATTCCCAACGTCAAATATCTCTTGGCGGGCGAGTATGAAAACGTCATTGGCGAAAATGTGTGGGAACGCTTGCAACCGCTCATCAAGCAATACCGCGAGTATCTGGAATTTTTGGGACCACTCCCCAATCACGAGATGGGTAACTTTTTCGGCGCGTGCGATGTATTGACTGTGCCTAGTATCAATTCGACCGAATCGTTTGGCTTGGTGCAAGTGGAAGCGATGTTGAGCGGTTGTCCCGTCGTCGCCTCGAATTTGCCTGGCGTGCGCGAACCGGTGCGCGTGACGGGAATGGGTGAAATCGTACCGATCAAAGATGCGCGCGCGCTTGCCGATGCGATCGTGCGCGTCTTGCAAAATCGTGCGGCGTATATTCGCCCGCGCGCGGACATCGAGGCGATGTTTGCGTTGGAAAATACGGTGAGAGCGTACGAGACCTTGTTCGAGTCGTTACGAAGGAGGTCGCAATGACCAAGACACGCACCACGCGCGAAACGCGCGGCACATATCGAGTGCGCAAACCGCGTGCGCGCCGCACAGCGGAAACGCGCGTTGCCGCGCCAGTCGCATATCAATACCCAGAGCAAGGCAAGTGGACGTACGACGATTGGGCACGCTTGCCCGAAAATGGTACGCGATACGAAGTCATTGATGGAGTATTGTATATGACCCCACCTCCCACTACGTCGCATCAATTTTCGATCGTGCGCTTGCTGAACAAAATGGCAAACTATGTAGAATCAAGAAATCTCGGTTGGGTTGTGGCTTCGCCTATCGGCGTGCGTTTGCCGACACAACCTGTGCCCTTTGAACCTGACATCGTTTTTGTGTCACGCGCGCACAAGTCCATCATTCAAGAGCAATACATCGAAGGTGTGCCTGATTTGGTGGTGGAGGTGGTTTCACCGAGCAATTGGATTTACGATCGCAAAGAAAAATTTTTGGTGTACCAAACGGCAGGTGTGCCTGAATATTGGATCGTGGATTATCGCGCCAAGACAATCGAAGTGTTTTATTGGGAAGATGGCGCGTACGTCCTGTTAGGCAAATGGGGAACAGGTGAAACGGCTTCCTCACGCGTGCTCGATGGATTCCAAGTGAGCGTGAACGACATCTTCCGTGAACTCGATTGACAATGTCGCGCGATTATCTCCTCGAACATCTTGTCGCACTGCCAGCATTTCGCGCGCTGTTGCGCGCGGTCGAAGCGCGCAAAATCGCCGCGCTGAATCTGCCGCGTCCGATTCTCGATTTGGGATGCGGCGATGGTCACTTTGCACAAGCCACGTTCATCGAACCACTCGATGCGGGGATTGATCCATCACCGCAAGCGATTGCCGAAGCCGCGCGACGCGGGATGCATCGCGAGTTGCACGTTGTAGATAGCAACGCGATGCCGTTCGCCGATGAAACGTTCGCGAGTGTGCTGAGCAACTCGGTGCTCGAACACATCCCCGATGTGGACGCGACGTTACGCGAGACGCATCGGGTCTTGCGACGTGGCGGTTTGTTCGTGTTCACCACACCGTCGCATCACTTTGCCGAATTTCTGTTCTTTGCCGATTTTTTTCGCGCGTTGCACCTCGAACCTCTGGCGCGCGCGTACGAAAATTATTTCAATCGCATTTCGCGTCACTATCGCACCGATGCGCCCGACGTGTGGATCGCGCGTTTGACGCGCTATGGTTTTGCCGTGCGCGAATGGCACGCGTATTTTTCGCGCGCCGCGTCGCACTTGTTCGATTTGGCGCATTACTATTCCGCGCCGACATTGTTGTACAAAAAATTGTTTGGGCGCTGGATCACCGCGCCATACCGCGCCAATTTCGCGCTCATCGAACCATTGTGGCGACGCTACTATGACGAGCCACCTGTGACCGAAGGTG
>JAOACU010000312.1 GCA_026417715.1 Anaerolineae bacterium
GGGAGCGGACTCAAAGACATCAAAAACGCAATGCGCGTTGCAGGCGAAGGGACGCACATCGAGCCGACGTTGGAGGCAGTGAAGAGAGCCATCAAGTAAAATACGCTTGGTTGACATTTTGCATTTGTTGATTATAATCGGGGCTACTTGTTCCACACCACGTACCTGACAGGAAAAGGAGGTGATGCGATTCCCCGATTGTAGTGATTGCTGTCCTTTCAACGATGTAGGTACTCGATGCTCCATCACCCCGGAGCGATTTTGAACGATTCCAAAAGGAGGAGAAAGTATGAGCACCGTTTGGACGAAAAAATTTTTCGTCATCGTCGGCTTGCTTGTGGTGTTGACACTCATCGCGACAGCGTGTGCTGCACCCGAGCCCACCAAGGCGCCTGAACCCACCAAGCCACCGGCAGCGCAACCGACCAAACCACCCGAACCGACAAAACCACCTGAACCGACCAAACCACCCGAACCGACGAAACCGCCGGCACCCACAGCAACACCTCGCCCCAAAGTCCTCAACATCGTCACGGGTACGGACATTGAAAGTTTGATGATCCATCGGGTAACTTCTTCGCCATCGTTCACTGTGCTTGAACACATCTTTGAACCTTTGTTTGAATTGATGCCTGATGGCAAGATTCAACCCTTGCTCGCGCTCGATTTCCGCGCGACAGGTCCTACCGAATACACCATCAAACTACGTACTGGTGTCAAGTTCACCGATGGCACGCCGTTCAACGCCGCTGCGGTCAAGGCGAATCTCGATTGGATTTTAAAGACCGAGAACCGCGCGGCTTTCCGCAGCCCGCTGGTGGATATGGTCACCGATGTCAAGGTCACGGCTGATGACACAGTTGTCTTGACCACCCGATTCCCTCTTGCTCCCTTGCAATATCACTTGGGTCACGGTGGCGTGGCAATGGTGAGCCCCGCCGCGCTAGCCAAGGGCGAAGAGTTCTTGGCGGCTAATGCGGTGGGTACTGGTCCCTTCAAACTTAAAGAGTGGAAGAAGGGCGAGTACGTCACACTCGAAAAGAATCCCGATTACTGGGGCACCAAACCCAAGTTGGATTTGGTGAACTTTAGAGTCGTCCGCGAAGATGGGGCACGCATTGTGGCTATTGAATCGGGGGATGCGGACGTTGCGGTGCGCATTCCACCCGCCGAAATGGCACGCTTGCGCGCCAACAAAGACCTGGAAGTGGATGTGACGCCGGGTCTGCGCACCATCTACATCTTCTTCAACGTCGAGAAGAAACCCTTTGACGACAAGCGCGTGCGCCAAGCCATCAATTACTGCGTGGACAAAAAAGCCATCGTGGACCGATTGTTCCTTGGTGCCGCGCGTGTGAGCGATGCGCCGATCGTTCCTGCGGTCTTTGGCTATTCGCAACAAAAAGTGTACGAGCGCGATGTGACGCGAGCACAAGCGCTCTTGCGCGAAGCGGGCATCGCCGCTGGCACCAAACTCGTGTTGCATCACCCCACAGGACGCTATGTACAAGACGCGCTCGTGGCTGACGCCGTGCGTTCGCAGTTGCGCGATTGTGGTTTGGACGTAGAACTCAAGACGTTGGAGTGGGCGCAATACGTTCCGTTTGTTCGTGCTGAGCGCGCCAATAACACCACCCAATTTGCGATGCTGGGTTGGTCCACCGTCACGATGGACGCGGACTATGGTTTGTACAGTCTGTTCCACAAAGCCAACCATCCGCCCGGATTCAACGGCGCGTTCTATGACAATCCCAAGGTCAACGAACTGCTGGACAGAGCGCGCAGCGTCGTAGATCCGAAACAACGCCAAGATGCCTACGCCGAAGCCATCAAGATCATCTGGGACGATGCGCCTTGGCTCTTCCTCTACAGCGAAGTCCAGATCACGGCGATTCGCAAAGGCATCACAGACTTTGTCGTTCACCCCTCCGAGCGAATGGTCGTACGCAACACGGACAAAAAGTAAATCGGCTCTGAGTCGGACTAGACCTTCGAGGTCTCTCAAGACCTCGAAGGTCTAAAACCATTTTCTCTGTAAGAGCAAATCCAGTTACCCTGGCGCAGACATCCATCTGTGCCAGGGTTCACGTTGTAAATTATCTATCTACTTGGATTACTCGTATGACACGCTATATCATTCGACGTATCCTGTTAGTAATTCCGGTACTGTTCGGTGCATCTATTTTGGTGTTTGGGGCTTTGCGCCTTGCCCCCGGCGATCCCGCAGTTGCCATCGCGGGTGAATTAGCATCCCCTGAACTCAAAGCCCAAGTGCGTAAAGAAATGGGGTTGGACCAACCGATTCCCGTGCAATATGCTATCTACCTGTCCAAAGTTCTACAAGGTAATTTGGGTAAATCCATCAAAACCGGCACCCCGGTAATCGAAGAAATTCTTGCCAAGTTGCCCAATACGATTCTACTGGCGACCAGCAGTCTGACCGTAGCGGCGATCATCGGCATCTTGCTCGGCGTTTTGGCATCGGTGAAACCTTATTCGTGGATTGACGGTGGTAGTATGACCTTGGCACTACTGGGCGTCTCGATGCCGGTCTTTTGGCTAGGTTTGATGCTGATGATTTTCTTTGCCGTGTTGTTACCGCGCTGGCTGGGTCTATCGGGTCCCATTTTTCCGCCCACTGGCAGTGGCACGTGGCAACATTTGGTTATGCCCACGATGACACTTGCCGCAACGTCTATGGCGATTTTGGCGCGGATGACGCGCGCGACGATGCTAGAAGTGTTACGCCAAGACTATGTACGCACAGCACGCGCGAAAGGATTACGCGAACGCGCCGTCGTTTTTGGGCACGCGCTTCGCAACGCGCTTATCCCCGTTGTGACGATTATGGGTTTGCAATTCGGTATCTTGCTGAGCGGTGCCGTGCTCACCGAAACGGTGTTTGCTTGGCCCGGCATCGGGCGTCTCTTGGTGGATTCGATTAGTTATCGCGATTATCCAATGGTGCAAGGAATCATTCTGTTCATCGCGGTTGGTTTTACCTTCGTCAATCTCGCGGTGGATATTTTGTACGCGTTCCTTGATCCACGCATTCGTTATACCTAGGAGAATAGTTCAATGGCGCACGCGGCAAGTAAGGCAAACAGTTTTAATCCAACAATTCTCTCTCCCAACGTCCGTAAAGCCCTGCGACGCTTTACGCGCCATCGCCCGGCGATGCTGGGTTTGGGTATTGTTTGTGTATTCGTCATCGCGGGTGTGTTTGCGCACGTTCTCGCGCCGTATGATCCCCAGCAAGCCAATTTTGCGGTGGCGCGGCAAGGTCCCAGCGCCCAACACTGGTTGGGCAACGATGAAATTGGACGCGATATGCTCTCGCGTTTGCTCTATGGTGCGCGTCTCTCATTACTCGTCGGGTTGATTCCGGTGAGTATCGGATTGTTTGTGGGTGTGCCGTTGGGCTTACTGGCGGGTTATTTCGGCGGCGTGCTCGATATGCTGGCAATGCGCCTGATTGATATTATGCTGGCATTTCCCGGCATTTTGCTCGCGATTATGGTTTCGGCATTTCTAGGTCCAGGGT
>JAOACU010000313.1 GCA_026417715.1 Anaerolineae bacterium
ACGGGGTGATGATGACGCGCGACGGGGTGATGATGACGCGCGACGGGGTGATGATGACGCGCGACGGGGTGGAATGGTAGAGACGCCCTGTCGGGGCGTCTCTACCACCACCACCACAACCACCACGATGGCCGCATCCGCCGCGTGGAAATCGAATTCGTTGGGTGCCATCATTGGGCAATTCAAATCGGTGTGTACGAAACGCATTTGGCGCGCGGGGTATCGTGATTTCGCGTGGCAGGCGCGATTTTACGATCACATTATTCGTAATGAACGTGCGTTAAATCGGATTCGTGCATATATCGCCAACAATCCTGCACGTTGGGAATTGGATCGCAACAATCTTGAAAATGTGTGGATGTGAAAAATGTTTCCTTTGACTGCGACGCATCTACGCTTTGTGTGCGAAGCAACAACACCCTTGCGACTTGAAATCGAAACGTATCGCGCGGGACAAAATTTGCGCGGCGCGCTAGGCGCGGTGATGACGCGCGCCTATTGCGCGGGCGATGCAGACGATCCTGCACACATCGCCACGTGTCCGGTGCATTGGCTTTTGGCGGCAAATGAAAAACCAGGTCAGGAACGACGTGGCTATGCCATCGTGCCACCATTGCCGCAAGACGATTCACCCAATCGCGTATACGAATCGGGAGAACGATTTGAATTTGGTATTACCTTGTTCGGCAGGGCGTTGAAATTTTTGCCGTACTTTGTGCTTGCCGTACCAGAGATGGGACGTCTAGGAGTTGGCATCGGACGTGGCAAATTTGTGCTCAAGAGCGTGTGGGCAGAAAATCCACTGACACGCGAACGCGAATGTTTGCTGGCGGAGAATGACAACTTGGTTCGCACACCGACATTGACGATGACGCACGCGGAGGTGATGCGAATCACCGATTGCCGATTACCCATTGCCGATTGTTATTTCCCAATCACCATAGATTTTTTAACACCGACACGGTTAATTGAAGAAGGCGACCTTGCCCAAGCTCCTGCGTTCGATGTGCTGTTTGCGCGCTTGCTCAAGCGATTGGACGATCTGGCGGAAGAATACAGTGGTGGCACGGGACGCCCGCGCGAGGAAATTGACACGCTGGAACATCTTGCCGCGCGTGTGCAACTTGTGGAATCACACACACGTTGGGTGGAAGTGTGGAGTGGTTCGACGCGACGCGGCAAGCCCTCGCCGCTCAGCGGCATCGTGGGGCGCGCCGTGTACACGGCAGAGCGCGCGGTGTGGCGCGCGGTGTTGCCTTGGCTCTTGTGGGGACAGTTGGCACAGGTGGGCAAGAGTACGGTGAAGGGGAATGGCGTGATGGTGATTGCAGGTTGAGGATTGCAGATTGCAGATTGAGAAAGTAGAATCTGCAATCTGAAATCTGAAATCTAAAATCGAAAAGGAAGAATATGCCGATTATCCAACACCTGATTGTGGAAGAGTTTGGCGCGTTCATCGGCAAGCATAGTGAACGCTTGATTGTGACCAAAGGGGAAGAGCAATTAGCGATTGCGCCGCTACTGCATCTGGAAACGGTATTGATTACGGGGAATGGCATCAGCATCAGTGCCGACGCAGTGAAAGAGTGTGCGGAACGTGGTATCCCGATTCACTTTGTGAGCGGCACGGGCAATCCGTATGCCGCGCTTTACAGTGCGGGATTGACGGGAACGATTCTGACGCGTCGTGCGCAGTTGGAGGCATTTGGCACGCGACGGGGCTTGCTGGTCGCGCTGGCGTGTGCGCGCGGCAAGATTCAGAATCAGGCAAACTTGCTCAAGTATATTGCCAAGTATCGCAAAGAAACTGCCCCTGATTTGTACGAGCGGTTGCGACGTGCCGCAGAGCAGATCGAAGCGCAGGTGAGTGAGGTGGAACGGATCGAACAGGAAGCCGCACCGCGCGCGACGATTGACGATTATCGCGCGCAAGTGATGGGCGTTGAGGGGAGCGCGGCACAGATGTACTGGGATGCGATCGGCTGGGTGTTGCCCGCCGAAGTTGAATGGCGCGGGCGGATCGGGCGCGGCGCGCGCGATCCAGTCAATTCGGCGTTGAATTATGGATACGGGATTTTGTATACGCAAATCGAACGCGCGTTGATTTTGGCAGGGCTGGACCCGTACGCCGGGTTTGCGCACGTGGATCGTCCGGGCAAGCCGAGTATGACGTTGGACGCCATCGAAGAGTTTCGGCAACCGGTTGTGGATCGCACGATTCTGGGTTTGGTCAACAAGGGTGTGAAAATCGAACAGGATGAGAAAGGGTATTTGACAGAGGCGACGCGCAAGATGTTGGCGGAAAAGGTGCTGAATCGGCTAGAGACGCCAGAGATGTATGAGAAAAAGAATGTGCCGTTGCGCGTGATCATTCAATCGCAAGCGCGACATTTGGCAACGTTTTTGCGCGGTGAACGCGAAATGTATCGTCCGTTTGTGATGGAGTGGTAAAGTGGGGATTGGAGATTGGAGATTAGAGATTAGAGATTAGAGATTGGAGATTGGAGATTAGAGATTGGAGATGGGGAATGCAGTGCTTGGTGGTGTATGATATTGTGGATGATAACAGGCGGAATAAGATTGCCGATGTGTGTATGGATTATGGGTTGGATCGGATTCAGTATTCCGCGTTTGCGGGGGATTTGGCACCGACGCATCAAGAGGAATTGATGTTAAAGATTGCGGCGATCTTGGGGAAAAGGCCGGGCAAAGTGCAATTGGTGCCGGTGTGTGAGAAGGATTGGAACGCGCGGCGCGTGATTGAGCAAGCCGAATCGGCATCTAAGGAGGGAACGGATGCTGGATGATGATTGGGCGTATCCGGTGCGTGTAAGTGATTTGAAACAGTGGGCCTATTGTTCGCGCGTGTTTTACTATCAGACGTGCCTGCCCGATGTGCGTCCGACGACGTACAAAATGTATGCGGGGCGTGAGGCGGGGCAAAGTGAAATCGGACGCGAGGAACGACGTAGTTTGCGCGCGTATGGGATTGTGGCAGGGGAGCGCGAGTTTGACGTGCCAGTGCGTTCGGCGCGGCTGGGCTTGCGCGGTGAAGTGGATATGGTGATCACGGTCGCTGGGACGGGCGAGGTGATTCCAGTGGACTACAAGTTGACGCGTATCGCAGGAGAGCCTTTTCAGTTGCAGATTGCGGTGTATGGGATGATGCTGGAGGAGATGCGGGGAGTAGCGGTTACGCGCGGATTTTTGTATGAGATACCGTTGCGGCGTGCGGAGGAGATAAAAATCGAAAAACGGTTGCGAGCGAAGGCATTGCGTGCGGTGGAGGAGATGCGACGGATTGTGGAGCGCGAAGAGATGCCGATGCCGGTGAAGAATCGGCACAAGTGTATGGCGTGTGAATTTCGGCGGTTTTGTAATGATGTAGTCTAGAGGTCAATTAGTCGAATAGTCAAGTAGTTGACGCGTGGGGCTAGGTGGCCAAGGATGGATTTTCGCAAATGGGGCGGGTTTGGGCGCAGAAAACGATTTGCGATGGTTGGGGATGGTGGGTGGGAGATAGTAAAAGGGGAAGCA
>JAOACU010000314.1 GCA_026417715.1 Anaerolineae bacterium
GCACGGCTGAATTTGATCGAGTGTAGTGAATTGCAACTTGGTGCGTCCGCGCAAATTCGGATGCACGTTGTAGAGATACTCGCCCACGTGCGATTCACTCGTGACCTGAGCAAGTTCAACGTGAGGGTGAGAGAGGAGCAGGCGCGCGACTTCACCGCCCGCATACCCAGAACCACCAATGATAGATGCTTTCATCATCGTCATTTCTCTTTTTGGCAGAGTATATAAATCATCGTTGTAAAAGTCAACGGATTACGCAATACGGATTACGTATTACGTATCACGTATTACGTATCACGTATTGCGTATTTTCTTCACCATCGTCAAACGATTACCTTGCCCCGATTCAAAATCGAACTCGACGCGATCCATCAACTTGTGCATAAAGAACAAACCCAAACCACCGATACGTCGTTTGGAGAGGGGCGCGCGCGTGCGCGGTGGTTGCACTTGGCGCGGATCGAATTGCTCACCAAAGTCCCGAATCGTGACGATGAACTCGTCGCCGCGTCTGTTACAAGTAATGTGAATCGTTCCATCGGGTTTGCCACGATACGCGTGTTCAATGATGTTGGTGCACGCCTCATCCACTGCCATTTGAACATCGTGCGTTTGTTCTTCGTTCAAGCCGAACGCGCATGCCGCGTCGGCAATGAAATCACCGATTTCAGCCAGACGTTCAACTTGACTGTTGACCGTGAGCGAATAGGTGGTTGACATTCGTCATCTCACGCGCGGTATCAGCGCGTTCCACTAACGGTTGGTGTCGCCATCACGGGTGCGCTGAGGAAACCGGTAATCGGCGCACTACGCGCAGTCTGGCGATAAATATCCATCGCTTGGACAAACAGCGAAACCACACCGGCGGTTGGCGCGTTCCAATCACACTGCGCGGTTTTTTGCGTGGAGGCGCGCGCGTCTATGGTGCAAATCAATTGTGGTTGTACAAGCGTCGAGGTTTGCCCCCACAATTCGATGCGTTCCAATTCCGCATTACTGCGCGCGCTAAACGTCACGCGCAACGGCGCGCTCCCAGTAAAGTTATCGTGCGGCGAAACAATTTCGACAGTAGGCGGTGGTGGTGGTTGCGCGCGCGGTGTCGCTGTCGCGCGCGGCGCGCGTGTGCGTGTGGGTGTGACTGTCGGCGCAAGCGTAGGCGTTGGTTGTCCCGCGCGCAAGACGCTGATCGTTTGGGGTACTGTGTCTTTGAAATTACCATTCGCGTTGTACGCGCGCGCGCTAATTTGAAAATCGCCGGGGCTTGCGCTTTGCCACAGCACTTGTGCCGTCAGCGCGGTCTGGCGCATCGGTTGCGAACTTTTGGCGGTGTAGAAAATTTCCTTGCCATTCAGAAATTCAATGCGCTGAATACCGCTCACATCGAGCGCAGTCACGGTGATCGTGATCGGTTCGTTGACGAGCGCGCTGGTTCGTTCAATCGAGAGATTGACTGTCGGCGTGTGTGTGTCCACGACCATCACTTTGAGCGGCGCCGAATCGGTCGTTTGATCGTACGTATCGCGCGCGCGAACAAAAAAAGTATGCGTGCCCGGCATCAAAGCGTGCCACGTGAACGCGAACGGAAATACACTCTGTCCATTTGTGTTCGACGCCGCAAGATACGTGTGCAATTGATTATTCACCCAAAGTTCCACCTGAGTCACGCTCGCATCGTCAGTGGCAACTCCATAAATTTGTAACACGCTGCCCAATTCGATTTGCGGTGTGCCGATGGGATAAACGATGATCGCCGTAGGACGTCGCGCGTTTTGCAAAACGGTCACCGTCACTTCGTCGGGCACACTCGCGCGATTCTCCACATCGTACGCGACGACACGCAAAGTGTGCGCGCCGATTTGCGTCGGCGTCCAAGGAATGATCGTAGAAAAGACGCGCGGTGCGGGAATGGGTGCTGTTTCGGCGCGCGCCAACACACCTTCCACAAACAATTCGATACGCGCGATGCCAGCGTCGTCCGCCGCATACACGACCACATACGACGTTTGATTCGCGCTGATTTGCGCGCTTGCCACCGGCGAAACAAGTTGCACCACCGGCGCTGTGCCGCGTGGATTCGGTGTCGCCGTCGGAATGGATATCGTTGGTAGCACCGTTGGTTCAGTAACAGTAGGCGTAACAGTGGGAAACGCGACGCGCGCTGGTGTACTCGTCGGAGGTAACGGTGTGAAAGTCGGTGGAATAGGAGTCGGTGACGGCGGTATCACGAACGATTCGCACGCCGTCAACACGAGCATTCCTAGCAACGCCAGTTGACGAAACCGATGCATCATCATAGATGTACTTGGGTCATTCGCTCAACACTTGCTCCAGCACGCGTTCGTGCACCGCGTACGCGCGCGCATCATACAAGACCATTCGCACGAGTTTGATTTCGGGGTGTTGCTCCAAATAATCAATGATCGTACGAAACGCGATGCGCGCGGCATCTTCCATCGGATAACCGTACGCGCCAGTGGAAATCGCTGGGAACGCGACCGACGTGCATTGATGTTGCGATGCCAATTCCAGCGATGTGCGGTACGCGCTTGCCAAGAGCGCGGCTTCGCCTTGTTTGCCATCCCGATACACGGGACCGACCGCGTGAATGACATAGCGCGCTGGGAGTTTGTAGCCGCGCGTGATTTTCGCACTACCTGTTTCGCAACCTCCCAGCGTGCGACACTCGGCGAGGAGTTCCGGCCCCGCCGCGCGATGGATCGCGCCATCCACGCCGCCACCACCCAACAACGACGAATTCGCCGCGTTCACAATTGCGTCCACTTCTTGCTTGGTGATGTCACCTTGTACCAGTTCGAGCGTTGATTGGTTAATCGTGACTTGCATTCGCGTCTCCAAGTTGATGGTTTCAGGTTTCAAGTTTCAGGTTTACGCAATACGCATTACGCAGTATTACGTATTACGTATTGCGTATCCCACCTCACGCCTCACGTCTCACGCCTCACACCATACTTGCCCTCAATTTCACTCACCGCTTGAACGCACTGCACGTCCACCGGGTCTGTGCCAAGTGGCGTCGCGAACCACGCGTCCAAAATTTCTTTGGCAACCGCTTCGGAGGTCGCGCGCAAACTCAAGCACAAGACGTTCGCGCGATTCCAGAGGCGCGCGCCTTTGGCGGTTTCCGCATCGTGGCACAGCGCGGCGCGAATCCCTGGCACCTTGTTCGCCGCAATCGAAACGCCGGTGCCAGTCCAACAGAACAAAATTCCCTCATCCGCTTCGCCGCCTGCTACGCGCTCGGCTACCTGTTGCGCGACGTGGGGCCAGAGCATCGGCTCATCGCGCAAAGGACCGAACAATTCGAGTGTATAACCGCGTTTCTGCAATTCAGCAACAATCACATCCGTTAGATGATTTCGCTCGTCTGAACCAATCGCTAGTTTCATCGTTCCCTCCTTGACCCCATTATACACCAGAATTCACAACGCACAATTTGACACTCGCTCTTGGGCGTGCTACACTTGCACACAACACCGAACACTGAATACTGAACACTGAATACTGAACACTG
>JAOACU010000315.1 GCA_026417715.1 Anaerolineae bacterium
GCGGTGTCTTGATCGCGCAAAAAGGTGTCGCGGTGGACGAAGAAGTGCGCGCGTCGGCACGCGCGCGCGAGGTGTTGAGTGGAAGTTTGCGTGAAATCGTGTCAGTGCAATTGCCCGATTTAGAGCCACGCCATCTGGTCATCATCGAAAAAGTGGCAGCAACACCTGACACCTATCCACGTCGCGCAGGCGTGCCCGAACGCCGACCACTGGTGAGGTGATAATGGAGAATGAAACGATCAAGAAACAAGTGCAAGAAAGATATGCGCACATTGCGCGTCAACAACTTGCTGGTGCGCCTGCTAGTTGTTGCACCGCCGATGTGGTGAACTGCTGTGGAACGAATGTCATGATTCCCGCCGATGAAATCACCGCGCGTGGCGCATTGCCAACGGAGGTAGTCAACACATCGCTGGGTTGTGGTACACCACTCGAAATCGCACAGTTGCAACCCGGTGAAACTGTGCTCGATTTGGGAAGTGGTGGTGGACTCGATTGTTTACTCGCGGCAAAACGCGTCGGTGCGCACGGACGCGTGATTGGCGTGGATATGACGCCAGAGATGATCGCACTAGCGCGCGCGAACGCGCATAAAGTCGGCGCAACGAATGTCGAGTTTCGACAAGGTGAGTTGGAGCATTTGCCGCTCGACGACGCCTCGGTGGACGTGATCATCTCGAACTGTGTGGTGAATCTTGCCCCCGACAAGGTGCGTGTGTTCCGCGAGGCGTTCCGCGTGCTCAAGCCCGATGGCCGCATCGCCGTTTCCGATATGGTGGCACGCGCGCCTTTGCCCGATAGTTTGCGTACCGATATGGCGGTATGGGCGGCGTGCATTGGCGGTGCTATCACCGAGCACGAGTATATCGAGGCGATGCGCGCGGCAGGTTTTGTGGAAGTGCAAAAAGTTTCGGGTGGTGAAGATTCAGCGGCGATGGTGTATAGCGCGAAATTCATCGCGCGCAAGCCAGATCCGCGCGCAGTGTCAGGAATGTCATAGCCAAGAGGGTATATGATCGAGTTGCGTGAGTTACGTGTTTTTGTTGCCGCCGCCGAAGAGGAAAATTTTTCTGCGGCGGCGCGCAAGTTACATTTGAGTCAACCTGCCGTTAGTTTTCAAATTCAGGGCTTGGAACAACGACTCAATGTGCAACTGTTCCAACGGAACGGCAGACGCATCACCTTGACCGAAGCCGGGCGCGAGTTGTTGCCGCTCGCGCGCGAAATGGTCACTCTTGCCGCGCGCATCGAAGAAACAATGTGTGCGGAACAAGGCATCGTCAAAGGTAATGTCGTGATTGGTTGTAGCACCAGTCCGGGCAAATATGTGTTGCCCCATCTCATCGGCGCGTTTCGGCAAAAATATCCCGAGGCACACTTTAGCGTACAAGTGATGACGCGGCAAGAAGTGGAAGAGCAATTGCTGGCTAAACAAGTGCACATTGGCGTTCTGGGTTTACCTGCCAAAAGCAAAGATGTGGAATGCTTTCCGTTTTTCACCGATGAATTGATTCTGATTGCGCCAGTCAATCATCCTTGGTCTGCGCGCGGCATCATCACACCCAAAGAATTGCCGCAAGCCGATTGGATTCTGCGCGAAAACAGCGCGGCAACGCGTCAAACGATCACGGCGGTTTTGAAAGAGCACGGTATACAGGTGGACACTTGGCGCGTGGCGATGGAACTCGGAAGCGTGGAAGCAATCGAAGCGGCGGTGGAAGCGGGGCATGGTGTTTCGTTCGTGTCGCGTGTTGCTGTACAACGCGGCTTGAAACTCGGCAAAATCAAAGCGATTCGCGTCAAAGGGTTGCAAGTGCAACGACAGATTTACCTCGCGCGCAACAAACTACGCACGTGCACCTGCGCGCAACTCAAGTTCCGTGAGTTCATCGAATCGCCTGAAGGACAGAAATTGATCGCCCAACTCACGCGTCCATAAATCTTTCGTCTTTCGTCTTTCGTCACGGCTGGTGCAAGGACAGGCGAATGAATTCACGGCGACAACTACCCGAAGCCGCCCTGCGGCGGCTGGTTTAGCCCGCGAAGGCGGGCTTGGGGTCGTTGTCGCGGCGACTTTGAGTCGCCAACACCGACTTTGCACCAGTCCTGACCTATGGTATAATCCCCGCGAAATTTTTTAACCCGAAGGAGTGACTGTGGACTTTTTGCCTTCTGCAATTGCCTTTAGCATTCCTCTCCCCGATGGTAGTTCGTATCCGATTTATTGGTACGGCATTTTGATTGTTGCGGCGGCACTCGTTGGCGCGTATGTTGCCTCGCTGGAAGCCAAACGACGCGGCATTGATCCCGATCACGTCTGGAATGGTTTGTTGTTCGCGTTGGTCTTGGGTGTCATCGGCGCGCGACTGTATCACGTGATTTCATCACCACGCGGGAGCAGTATCGGTTTTGATTACTATCTGCAAAATCCTGGCGAGATTCTCAATTTTCGACAAGGTGGTTTGGGAATTTACGGCGCAGTGGCTGGTGGTATCCTAGGCGTGTGGTTGTATGCGCGCATCATTCGCCTCGAAGCCGAACACTGGTTGCCGCGTCTGTTGACACGCATCTTTCGCTTCGAGTGGCAAACCGTCAAACTGAGTTTCGCGCGTTTGCTCGATCTCGCTGCGCCCGCGCTCGCGCTCGGTCAAGCGATTGGGCGATGGGGCAATTTCTTCAACCAAGAGTTGTATGGCTATCCCACCGATTTGCCTTGGGGCATTCGGATTGATGCCGCACATCGTTTGCCGATGTTCGCCGATCTCACACAATATCCTGTCGAGACGACGCGCTTTCATCCGACGTTTCTCTACGAATCGTTGTGGAACTTGGGTATGGCGATTGTGTTGCTCGTCATCGCGCGACGTTGGCGCAAAGCCCAGCCCGGCGATTTGATGTTGCTGTGGGGCGTGTTCTACGGCTTTGGGCGTTTCCTCATCGAATTTCAACGTCCCGATGCGTGGACGATTAGCGGAATCGCGACAGCACAATTGATTGGCATCATGCTTGTTGTCATTTGTGGCGTCGCGCTGATGTATCGGCATACAGGACCGAGCAAGGCACAGTTAGCCGCCGAGCGCGCGCGGCAACGGCGCCAAAAATCGAAATAGAAAATTTCGTGTTTCTTCGTGTCTTTCGTGGAGAACAAAAAGACCTGTCAGAGTTTTTCGCTCCGACAGGTCTTTTTTTGTTGTCACGCCATCGAACTATTTGGTGCAGTCCGCCGCGCCGGCAGGCATCGCGCCCAAGTCCTTGAGCGAGAGTTGGAGCAGCGCGCACGCGCGTTTGAAATTGTGCATCGCTTGCGCCGCGCCTTCGTTGCCAGGAATAATCTTGCCGGTCGCGTCTGCGTGCCACATCACGCCGTACACCAAGCGATAGTTGTAGAAGGCATTTTCGAGTTTGTCATCCACGTTGCCTTGCGCGTCGCGCGGTGGCACCCAGTACGGATGTGTGGGGGCTTGCTTGACGCCCTTGGCTTCGAGGGCTTTCCACACTGCATTCAACAAGCC
>JAOACU010000316.1:0-2022 GCA_026417715.1 Anaerolineae bacterium
TGGCTTGGTTGCGCGCGTCTTGAATCGGGAGTGTCCATTCTGGAAGCGGCTGTTCTTGGAGCAGCCGTTTAAAACTAACTACCCAATAGTCAATCGCCAACGCAAGCCATATAGGACGGATGGTAAGCGTGCCTTGAGTATTATCACAGAGCGAGTAAAAGATCACACGTCGTTGGTCGTTGGACAAATGCCGTATGGACGCGGCGGCTTCAGGGTCAGGGTCTTGAGACTCACTCGGTTTCTCACACGCGCGAATCACGGCGTCAAAGTATTCGAGTGCTTCATCCTCAGTCAACCCTTTCAAGTCAATTTGCAAAAACTTTTTACCTTCGATCTTTTGCAGATCGGGGCGTAGTGAGCCGCGCTCGGCGCGTCCCGAAAGGAGAATCACGGCGTTTTCGATTCTGGGCAAAAAGTCGCGCAAGAGCCAGATGAGTATGGCGATCTTTTCTTTTTCCAAGCCCAAACGTTGTTGAATCGGATCGCTTTCAAAGAACAGTCGCTCGGTGGTGTCTAGAGCGAAAACCAACTGGCGTTGTTGGGCAATCCGATTCAAATCTTCCAGAAACGCGTTGACCATCACGTCTCTTTGTTTGTTCAACTCTGCAAGATCAGAAATTCGTTGCAGTCTTTCCCTTGCCGCGTGATAGTTGGAAAATTCCTGTGGGGTTCCTTCTAGCGCGTCGTACAGATTCTCGAGCAAACCCTCGCGACTGTGGTTGCGGGTGTGATACAAGTCCACCGGATACTTGGCAACGCGCAGCGCAGGGTCTAGCGCGGGTGCAAGTTTCTCCAGCGTATGATTAACCACGCGTGTTTTGCCGATTCCGCCACTCCCCTGAATATCAATCAGATACGAATGTCGTACATCGCGAATGGCTTGCTCGATTTGAGCAAGAATCTCTTTGCGTCCAACCAGTTCGGGTGTTGCACGAGCACTGGTGTACTTGAGTTCGCCAAACATTGTGTCCTCCTCGACTACACAGTCAGCGGAACAGTAGCGCTTGGGGCTACAGAGGTGGCTAGTGCTGGTTCAGGGCATTCGTCAGGATTGTAACCCTTCTCCCGTAATTGCTGGGCATGATAATGGGCTTGGGCTTGCCAATGGTCACGCGCGCGCGAATATTCCTCCATCCAATTTCGATAGAGACGATAGGCGGCGCAGTGCAAGCGTTTCCATTTATCGGGCTGTTCGGTCTTGAGATAATTTTCGACGAGACGTTGCGTTTGGCTATCCAAGATGAATCCGCCGGCGTCTTCGTTCCAGCGCGCGAATGCGGCTTTGACGAGAAGGTCGCGCACCGGACGCGTTTGGGCATAGCGCCAGCGGAGATAGGTGGAATCATCATAGTAAGCGGCTAACATCGCGGGGATGCGTTCTTCGTCGAATGCTTGTAAAACGCATAATGCTTCGAGGTATTCACGCGCCTTGATGCGCGATTCAGGTGAAATGACTTCAAGGATGTAATTGATGACTGTATCAATGGACGCGCCTTTTGCCAGATAATAATTGGCGAGTGGATTGCCACCACTCAATTGATGAATTTCCTTGGCGCGCCCTTTACCTTCGGGGGCTTGCTTGTCGAGTTGTTCGACCGTCTGATTCTCGTCTGTAAACGGACCCAGTTTCTTAAAGTCGGCATACAAGCGCAGTTCTGGTGTTTTCCAAGGATAAGCGCGTCCGCGTCCTGCCATCACGACAAACACACGCGGCTCGATAGCGAGTGGTCCTAGAAAATACTCTTCGATTTCACCTAGTAACTTCCAATCCGATTCGTATGCCTGATCTACGAGAATGACCAAGAACTGCTTGTAGAGTAGCGCGCGTAATTCTTGCATCACTTGGCGACTCATTTCGGCAGGCGTCTTAGCCAACCCGTTTTTCAATTCTAGGAGACGTTGTCTAAAATCTTCGATCACCTTATTGACCGTAGTATCGGGTTTGATGTCAAGCAGGTACACACTCACTTTGCCGATTTTGGGTATTTCTTCTGCCAGATGTTTGAGTAGCCAGGTTTTACC
>JAOACU010000316.1:2032-3503 GCA_026417715.1 Anaerolineae bacterium
CGGAAAAAGCAATCGTACGCTTGTGTAGCGTACCTGTGGTCACGAGCGTGCGAATTTTCTCTATCACCTCCGCGACTTCGGAACGCGCGACAAATTTCTCTGGGGAATATTCGGGGAGTGGAATCGTGTTCTCGTTCATAGTCGTCTCCTCCTCACAATAAGCGTGCGCGCCGACTAGGCAGACGCCGCGTAGGCGCGCACGTTATAACGAATGTGCAAGAGTATTCGCGTGGAACATCAAAGATTCTTGTTGGTACCAGGCAATCGCTGCGTCTATATCTTCGGGTTGAATGATGCCTTGTGCGCCAACACGTGCAACGTGCTCTTCCAAGACGCGCTGGGTCAAGACAAGCATCTCGCGCGGTAGAGGGCGAACGATCTTGGCAAGCAGCGTCTCCAGATCGCGCACAGCCGGCGAAGCCACCGCGTCCAAACTCCCGAACGCGCCTTCGGAAGCAACGTACACGCGACGCCGTACCACGTCGGCTAAGAGTGCTGGGGTCCATTGAATCGTGGCGATCTGTGCAGTATCGCAAAGGCGCGCAAAATGCTTGGTCAAACCAGGTTGTGTTTCTTGAGGCAAGTAACCTTTGACAAAGACACGTTGCGACGTCCATTCTTCGGTTAGCGGTAACAAGGTCGAGAGACATTCGGCGGCTATGTCGGGACTGCGTGCTGTATCTTGAATCCCATCCAGCCCATCTATCAAAATATAGATTGAGCGAAAGCCAAGGGCGCGTAGAATAACATCAACAAATTGATTCCAACGTTCTAGAGGAGTAGGTGGAGGTGCTGTAGACTCGATAACACGAAGGGTACGACACAGTTCAAGCAAATCAGAGGTGTTCGGAGGATTAGGTAAGATAAATGTCGGATCGAAAGTATCGAGTAGCGGTGTAATACTCTGTGATGCTTGGACTTGGTCTAGCCAAAAATTGATATTGCCGGGTAGATTCCATACTAACGCCTGATGAATCGCGCGTTGATCCAAAGACGTTAAATCGAGAAACCAATGCGGGTAATAACCAAGTGCAAGCAGCAAGCGAATCGCACCGGCTTGGCAAAGTGCGACAAGATGTTCCTCGCGCGAGGGATGCGCGTGTAACCAAACTAAAAAAGGTGGGAGATATGAAATGGGGAAGGGATGATTGGTTGCCTGCCCGATCCAACACAGTTGGGACGTACGCACGCGTAGTGCCGTCTTACCGCCGCCGGCGGGCGCGAAAACGAACGAATGCCAATCGCCCCAGATTTTAGCAAGAACATGATGCTCGACGAGATAATCACCGAGGCGCGTGTCACTACTGGCATCGAGGGGTTGAAAGGGATTAAAGCGCAAACCGAGCCATTCCAGCCAGTCGCGCAAAAGATTCGCCGAGTCGGTAAAGAATTCTAAAAAACGGGAATCCAATCTCGCGGCTCCTGCATTTGCGAATATAGAAGGCAATTCATGGCTTGCAGTTTGGGTGGC
>JAOACU010000317.1 GCA_026417715.1 Anaerolineae bacterium
CATCGCCATCGGCTTGCCACTTGAAGTTGGGGAGGGCGCGCAGGGAGGCGGCGCGCGCTTCGGCAGGAGAGAGCGTGCGCGTGGGCGTGGGTGTGGCAGTGGGAGTGAACGTTGGCGTGAGTGTGACAGTCGGCAAGGGCGTGACTGTCAACGTTGGCAGTAACGTCCGTCCTCCGTCCTTCGTCCCTTCGACTTCGCTCAGGGCAGGTCTTCGTCCTCCGTCCTCCGTCCTTCGTCCTTCGTCATTCACAGGCGCGCACGCAACAAGCATCAGAATCGTCAAGACACAAACCCAAGCGCGACGCATAGTCCTCACCTCAACTTGTCTGTGGTGATGCCGGCGGCACTACTTCGCCTTGATCGCCCAACAAGCCGATGCCAAACTTTTCGGCTGCCTTGCGCGCGCTGAGATCGAAGCGCAATCCGTACGCATAGACCAGATACGGACCACTGACACCCGACGCTTGCAGCGCGGCTTGAAACCCTTCCGAACGCATCCGATTCGCCCAGTTTTCGATCGTGCGCCAACCGAGCCGCGCCTTGGCTTCCAGCACTGCCCAGACACGTTGACCTTGAGGATCCTCCAGCGGTAGAACAACATCCACTTCTCCGTCAAGAGCAAGACTGTAAGCCTCTTCGAGGACACGATAGCCCTTGGCTTCGAGGACGATACGCAGCACATCGGCGGCTTCTTGTTCGAGCGTAGCCCCTAGTCGCTCGTTCAGGCGTCCTACTTGCACGCCGAGATGGTCAACGCGTTGCTCAGTGCGCTTTTGTGCTTCGGCAAGTTCTTGTACGACGACCTCTAGACGGTCAACGCGTTGCTCGGTGCGTTGTTGCGCGGCGGCTAATTCTTCAACGCGTTGCTCGGTGCGTTGTTGTAGAGCGGCAAGTTCGCGCACCTGCTCTTCAGTGCGCTTTTGCGCTTCGGCGAGTTCGCGCACCTGGGCTTCGGTCTGCTTTTGCGCTTCGGCAAGTTCACGCACTTGGGCTTCGGTCTGCTTTTGCGCTTCGGCGAGTTCTTGCACAATACGCGGCAACGCCAGCACATCTTCCGTAAACACCACGCGTCGCAACTCGGCGCGCCATTCGGGATGCGTCTCAAGTAATGTAATAAGATCGTGCAAGTCAGAGACCTTGAATGCCATACTCCCCTACCTTACCTAATTACTCTTGCCACATTATAGCACGAATCAGACACGATGTCACTCTGGATTCTAGTGAATTCATCTTACTCTTCGATTGGCGCGCGCGGCAAGGTAAAATAAAACACTGCACCACGTTCGGGTAAATTCTCTGTCCAGATTTTTCCGCCGTGCTGTTCGACAATCGCGCGGCACAAGTACAATCCCAATCCCGCGCCGTGTGTCTTTTGCGTGAGGTGACTGCGCCCGCGCGTGAATCGCTCGAACACGCGTGCTTGCTCATCGAGCGACAAGCCCGGTCCTTCATCGCGCACAAACACGCCGATACGCTCTGGTTCGACCCAGCCACCGACGGTGATGCGCGTGCCGCGCGGCGAATACTTGGCGGCATTGCTCAACAAATTCTGAAGCACCTCGCGAATACGCTCGGCGTCTGCACGCACCGTTGGAAAATCGGCAGGAAACTCAACTGACCACGTGTGTCCCGTGTGCACCGCGCGAAATCGTTCGACCATCTTTAGCGCGAGTTCAGCCACCGATGTCTCGGTGAAATGTAACGTGAGTTTGCCGCGTCCCAATTGCGCCGCATCGAGTAACGCGTTGACCAAGTTGGTAAGAAACTCGGCTTCGTCTTGGATGACCGCGAGACTTGCTTCGATGGTCTCGCGTGTCCAGTCCACATCGGAACGACGCAATGTTTCCGCATAGCCACGAATGAGCGCAAGCGGCGTTTTGAGATCGTGCGAGATTCCAGCGAGGAACGACGTTTTGATTTCGTCCGCTTCTTTGAGCGCGCTCACGTCCACCACGTTCCCCACGATGCTAAACAGTTGTCCCGATTCGTCGTACAACGGAACAAACGTGGTGTGCACAAACGCGCCCCGCGCGCCGTCGCGTCGTCTTATGAAACCATCGCGCGCGATCACTTGGCGTGGGATTTCATCGGGAAAAGCAATCAGTACGCCGTGATCGTCTATCAGGGTGACAATGTCGCGATAGTGTTGCGCGCGCGCGTGCTCGCGCGTCCAACCGGTGAGTTGCTCTAGCGCGCGATTGATTTCGCGCGCGCGACCATCGGGCGCGGTAATCACAATGCCGTGCGCGCTGCCCTCGATCACAGTAGCCAGTTCTTGCGCGCGCTGCGCCGCATCGTGATACAAGCGCGCGTGTTCGACCGCAATCGCAACGTGATCGGCAAAGCCCTCCAGCGCATCCTGATCGAGTCCACTGAACGCGCTCGTCGAACGAAAAACGTAAATGATGCCCACCAAGCGTTCAGAAGCAATCAGCGGAATCGCCATCACGTATTGCAGTCGCAACGCGGGTTCGTCAATCACTTGCGCCAAACGCAAGGCGAGTTCGGGGAAACGCCAACGCGGCGAACGATCGCGTTGAATCGCCAGCGGAATTTCGTTGAGGAGCGGCGTAAAGCGCGCCACCAGTCGCGCTTCGATGCCGTACGCGGCGGCAAAACGAAAACGATCGCCTTCCCCGCGCAATGCCATCAAGCCGGCTTCGCCTTGCACCAAATCTACCGCATAGCGCAGGGCTTGTTGGAGCACGCGCTCCAAGTCCAGATGCGCGGCGATCGCGCGCGTAATCTCCAGCACGTATTTCCACTGTTGGGCTTGGTAGTTGAGCCAGGGTTGCATTGTTTTTATGCTAAACAACAAACGAGACCCAAAGTCTGCTTCTTTGGGTCTCTCACTCACACTAGTACTCCAGAATCTTGGGCAATTGCTTGGCTTGTTCGATCCAATCCGTAACCTCTTTCAAGGTGGGATTGCGCTTGGCGTAACGCTTGCGTGCGTTCTTCTCGACGAGTGTCTGGTGCAGATTTTCGGGCACACGCGCCGCCAACTCTTTCACCGTGTCCACGCCCGCGTTCTCTAACAGATTCGAGAACGTCTTGCCGATGCCGACGACGCGTGCAAGATCACAGCGATTGGCGTGTTCCAAAATCATCTGCTCGGACATTTTCAATTCCTTCGCCAATTCTCGCCGTTGTTGTGGCGTCTTGGTCGCCGCGAGGAATTTCTCAATGTCCCCCAACCCGCGCTGGCGAAACTTTTTGGCTTGCGCCGGGGAAATGCCGCGTACTTCGCTGATTGAAAGTGCCATGTTCACTCCTCCTTTGGAATAGATTTTGGGCTTGACATACTCTCCTGCCACCTGTCACTGATATTACACCCTGATTGCTACAATGTCAATACCCTTTGAACACGAATTTCAGGGTTGGTGCAAAGTCGGTGTTGGCGACTCACAGTCACCAACAGCCGACTTTACACCAGCCACCCAAGGCTGGTGCAAAGTCTATTGACAGGCGAATAAATTCACTCTGACAACCACCCGAA
>JAOACU010000318.1 GCA_026417715.1 Anaerolineae bacterium
ATAAGAGACAGTCTACCTACTCCCCACCATCATCGGTGCGCCGCGCCTCCCCGATTGGACGATCGGTCCGCTCATCGTCCTGTCACCGCTCAGTTATCTGTTGGCGATTGCGCGCGACAACTTGTTCGACATTGACCGCATTTTGAATCGCGCGCTCGTTTACGCGATTCTCTCGCTCGGCATCCTGCTGTTGTATCTGGGACCGTTCTTGTTGCTCTTTCGATTCTTGCCCAACGATCGGCTCGCGCAACTTTTTGTCATCGTTGGTTTGACGTTGGCGATTGGTTGGAGTTTCGATTGGACGCGCGCGCAGATTCAACGCGGCGTGGATCGTTTCTTCTACGGCGGTTGGTACGATTATGCCGGTGTCGTCGAAACGATTAGCGACGCGCTCGCGCGTTGTGTCGAACGCGCGCAACTGAACGAGGTGTTGACGCGCCGCGTGCCCGAGTTGATGCAATTACGCGAAGGTCAACTAGTCAGCGGGTCAACGAGTCAACCAGTCAACCCGCGCGACGCGGGACTTGAATTTCCCCTCGCGTTTCAAGGTGAGCCTCGCGCGGTGTGGCGCGTGGGCGCGCATCGCAACGGTGAAGATTTCACCGAAACAGATCGCCATATCCTCACGACGATTGCGCGTCAAGCCGAAACCGCGCTCGGCAATGTTTTGCTCATCGAAACGCTGCGCGCGCAACTCGAAATGCTGCGCGCGACCCAGCATCAACTCCTCCGCTCGCGCGAAGACGAACGCGCGCGTCTCGCACGCGAGTTACACGACGGACCGCTCCAAGATGTGGTCGGCTTGAATATGCAATTGGGGTTGCTCCTTGCAGATGACGCGTCGCCCGTGACCGAAGCGTTGCGCGCGCTGCGCGCCCAAGTGCGTGACTTGCTGACCGATCTACGACAGGTGTGTGCGGAACTGCGTCCGCCGATGCTCGATACGATTGGGTTGGGCGCGGCGTTGCGCGTCCTCACCGAAGATTGGGCAACGCAACATCACATTCCTGTTCAACTCACTCTCGCGCCCGATGCCGTGCTGCGCGCGCTGCCCGATGAAGTCAGCGTCAACCTCTATCGCGTCGCGCAAGAAGCGCTGGCGAACATCGCGCGGCACGCGCACGCGCGTAACGTTGCCATGCAACTCACGTTCGACGACGCGCGCTTGGTGCTGACGATTCGCGACGATGGTTGTGGATTCGTCGTGCCTGCCGCGTTGAACGAACTTGCCGCGCAGGGACATTTCGGTTTGGTCGGCTTGCGCGAGCGCGTG
Organism: Anaerolineae bacterium; assembly: GCA_026417715.1. Taxonomy (GTDB): domain Bacteria; phylum Chloroflexota; class Anaerolineae; order UBA4142; family UBA4142; genus VGOB01. The sequence continues at coordinate 1,274 of JAOACU010000318.1, forward strand.
GAATTGATTGGCGGCGCGTTGACGGTGGAATCCGCGCCTGACGTGGGAACGACTGTGTGCGTGGTATGGCAAATGACGAATGGCAAATAGCGAATGTGGATACGCTATGCGTTATGTTTGAGCCACTCTGCGGGGGTTTGCACAATCACCGAGGTCTTGGGGCGGTAATGTTTGACATTCCAAGTAATCAACATTTCGCATGCGGTTGATTCGACGGTCCAGAGGATTGCGGCATCGCCGAGACGCATACCGCGTTTGATCCGTTTCATCAATTCTGCATTTTGATTCGCCCAGAAAGTTGTTTCGCTTTCCAGCATCACCGGAGGATATAGAATCTCAACAGTTGGAGAGAGCAGATATTCTTCAAATAGTTGGATGGCTGCCCGAGTCTGTCTGGCGGTAGCCATCACGCCGCACAATTCCAAAAGACTGAAAATAGGCACGCCGTAACCTTGCTTGGCGTGACGCGCTAGAAAATCGGCCGTTGCCGCGTGACGCAGATCATCAGTGAATACGCGAGCGATCACGAGAACGTCGGTGTCTACGGCAATCATAGGCGTGCCGTCCGCCCATTGCGATTCAGGTTCACGATTTCAACACCGTCGCGCGTCCCGTAGGTTTGTTCTAGTGCGCGTGCCACTTGGCGCGCATTGAACGCGCGCGCGCGGCGCGTGCGTGCTGATTTGATGCCCAACGTGGTCAGAGTCATCGCCCCAATCTTTCTGGCGCGTGTTGCGCGTTGAACGTATTCTTGGACAAGTTGCGTCAGCACGACACTGCGCGCTTGACCTCGTTTTGACACTTCACGATCGAATTGGCGAATCGTCTCTTGAGGAAGTCGAATGGTGATTTGTTGCATTGCCATATCTTTCACCTACCTTCCGCGCGATATTCTAACATGAACTTGGGCATGCGTCAAGCACTACCGCGCCAAATCGGTACCCCAGTACCCTCTTCTTCCTCCAAAAGCAGTACTCCACTCTGCTGACAAATCGCGCGAATCGCGTTATCCTGATGCCGAGATAGACAGGAGGATCAGGTGAAACGCTCGGTTTTATCGTTCGCGGTCATCGGCAGTAGTGTTCTCTGTTTGTGTATTCTTTCGTTTGGAATCGCGCTGGCAGTGCGCGGTTTTGCGCCGCGCTCGGCTTCCCCGACTGTTTTCTTGCCCCTCGTTGCATCAAGTCCTATCATTCCCCCGACGCTTGTCCAACCCAGCGATTTGGAATACCTTGGCGCGTTCCGTTTGCCCGATGGCGCGGCGCGTCCGCGCACGTTCGAGTACGGCGGCAACGCGATGACGTTCAATCCGAATGGTGATCCAGCAGGCGCGCGCGATGGCTTCCCCGGCTCGCTGTTTGTGATGGGACACGAGCGGCTACCCTACGGCGAATTGCCGAATGGCAATCAGGTCGCGGAGATCACCATTCCCGCGCCGAGCCGCTCGCGCAATGTGAACGAATTGCCGCAAGCCACTTTTCTGCAAAACTTTTCTAACGTCGTGCACGGATATTTCACGCAACTCGATGAAATTCCGCGCGTTGGAATGGCATATCTGAATCATCCGGCGACTGGTCCGAAAATTCATCTCGCGTGGGGTCAGCATTTCCAACCCGATCCGCCGGTCGCATCGCACGCGTGGTTCGATCCGAACCTTGCCGCGCCGAATCTGCGCGGCACGTGGTTCATCGGCACTCAATCGCTCTACAGCGTGAATGGCTATCTGTTCGAGATTCCGAGCGCGTGGGCAAATCAATTTGCGGGCGGACGCGTCCTCGCGACTGGACGTTATCGTGATGGCGGTTGGTCGGGAATGGGACCCGCGTTGTTCGCGTACAAACCTTGGGATGACACTGGCGCGCCTGCACCTTCAGGCACGCGTCTTTTGGAAACGCCGTTGTTGCTCTACGCCAAATCCACCGAGACCGAAAACATCGAACGCGCGCTGAACGGCTATCAACACGCGGACGAATGGGAAGGTGGCGCGTGGCTTACCACCGCAAGTGGCAAAGCGGCGGTGATTTTTGCCGGCACCAAAAGCACCGGCGCGAAATATTGGTACGGCTACGTCAATCCCGCCGGCGCACAATTTCCGTGCGTGGATGCTGCATTCGTCGGACAGTTTACGGTGTGCCGCCTCGCGAATGGCGCGCCTTGCCCGCCGAGCGATCTGATCGAATGTGCCGGGCATACTTCGGAGCGCGGTTGGTGGAGCAC
>JAOACU010000319.1 GCA_026417715.1 Anaerolineae bacterium
GGCGTGGTGTTCTACTATCACGACCTCGATGGGACGCCTGCCGAGATGACAAGTGACCACGCCGAAAAGTTACTCGACGTGAACGACGTGGTCAATGGCGGATTGCGTCCGATTTTCTTCGAGCGCAACACGGGGCGTGAGCCACTGCAATTTTATCTGACTGCCGCGTTCATCAAACTGACCGAGCACCCGATTGATCATATGGCACTCAAACTCATCACGGCGTTGATGGGGGTGCTGGTCATTCCGTTTACGTTCCTGCTTGCGCGCGAATTGTTCGATGATGATGTTGCACTCTTTGCCGCGCTCTTCATCGCCATCAGCAAGTGGCCCCTGACGATTGCGCGAATGGGCTTGCGTTTTCCGTTTACACCCGTCTTTGTCGCGCCCACGATGTATTTCTTGTTCCGCGCGCTCAAGTATGGTCATCGCAACGATTTTTTGATGGCAGGTTTGTTTCTCGGACTTGGCTTGCTGGGCTACAACGCGTTTCGCCTTGCGCCGATTCTTGTCGTCGCGTGTATCGTTTGGTGGTGGTGGACGCGGCGAATGACGCTCGCACAGACCAAGACGCTCATCGTCAATAGCGCGTTGATGTTCACGCTCGCGCTCTTTGTAATAATGCCGCTGGTGCGTTATATGACCGAGCGCCCTGAAATGGTGTGGTATCGCGCGACAACGCGCTTGGTGGGTGAACATCAAACGACCATCACGGGCGATCCATTGGAGGTGTTCGCCAACAATTTGGTGAACGCGGTGTTGATGTTCAATTGGACGAGTGACGCCGCCTGGCCCAATTCGCTTCCTAACGATCCCGCGCTTGATTACGTTTCGGGTGGGTTGTTCGTGTTGGGTGTTGCGTACGCGTTGTATCGCTTGGCGCGTTATCGCGAAAATGCGTACGCGTTCGTACTCGGTGGCATCGTGATTATGCTTCTGCCCTCCGCGCTCGCGCTCGCGTTCCCGAACGAAAATCCGAGCGTCGTGCGCGCGGGCGGCGCGATTCCGTTTGTCTTTATCATCGTTGCGTTGCCGCTGGCGTGGTGGTGGCGTGTGGCGCGTGACGCGCTTGCCGAGTTTCGCTGGGTATGGATCGCGCACGTTCTCGTACTTGTTTTGTTGTTCACGCTGATTGTGCGCGCGAATTACCTGCGCTATTTTGTAGATTTCGATGCGCACTATCGGCGTGCGTCGTGGAACTCGTCCGAAGTCGCAATGGTGATTCGCGGCTTTGCGGACAGTGTCGGCGATATACGTCACGCGTGGATTTTGTTGTATCCGCATTGGATTGATACGCGCAACGTCGCAATCAATATGCGCGCAATCGGCTGGGATCAAACTCTGCCGAATGCTGATGCCGCGCTGGCACACGCGAACGATCCTGCGAACAAGTTATACATCCTCAATCCCGGTGATCAGAAGAACTTGACGCGCTTGCGCGAAATTTTTCCACACGCGCAAGAACGCGTTTTCTACGCGCGCACGCCGGGACATGATTTTATCGTGTTCTATGTGCCGGGCAACATCGCGCCCAGATAATTTCAGATTTTAGATTTCAGATTGCAGATTGTTTTCAATCTGCAATCTGAAATCTGCAATCGTCAATCGTCGAATGATAGAATCGAGGACAAGTCAAACACAACTCAACAACATCCGCTGGCATCGCCTCGCGCCTATCGCGCTTGCGCTGATTTTGATTTTCGGTGCGGTGGTTCGATTCACTGGCTTGAATTGGGACGAAGATCAACACCTGCACCCCGACGAACGTTTCCTGACGATGGTCACGTCGGCGATTAGCATTCCCGGCTTGAGCCAACCGACAGGTGTGCCGCCACAAGGTTGTGCCAAGTGGGGTGGTTATTTCGATACGCGCTGCTCGCCATTGAGTCCCTACAACCACGACTTTGGTTTGTTCGTTTACGGCACGTTCCCGATTTTTCTCACGCGCCTCGTTGGTGAATTGCTGGGACAAACGGGGTATGGCGAAATTCACCTCGTCGGTCGTGTGCTCTCCGCGCTGTTCGATTTGACGACGGTACTCCTCATTTTTTTCATCGGGCGACGGATGTATGGTGTGCGCGTCGCGCTACTTGGCGCGCTCTTTCTCGCTGCGTCGGTACTCGATATTCAACAGTCGCACTTTTTCACGGTGGACACGTTCACCAACGTCCCGATTCTGCTCGCGTTCTGGTTCGCGCTGGACATCGCCGAAGGCAAACCTATGCGCGCGTTCGTGTACGCGGGTGCGGCGTTCGGGCTCGCGCTCGCGGGACGCATCAACATCGCGCCGTTTGCGGCGGTGTTGATTGCGGCGGGAGCGTTGCGCGTGTGGAAGGCGTGGAGCGAGGAGACGAGAGAGCGAGAGAGCGAGTTGGTGATGCCGGAGATGCTTGACCGTCGAACCTTCGCTCGCGCTCAGGACAACCCGATGACCGACGAGAGCGGGCAGTCAGCGGTCAGCGGTCGGCGGTCAGCGGTCGTTGATCCGTTCGTGCGCGCGTTCATCGGGCTTGCCGTCGCTGCACTCGTCGCGCTGATTGTGTTTCGCATTTTCCAACCGTACGCGGCAAACGGTCCGAATTTCATCTCGCCCGCGCTTCCCAAGTTCGATACTAGTCGCGGTATCGTGAATATGCTGTTCGATGTCGCGCTGTCGTGGGCGGGTGGTGTCAATGTCAAGTTCGCTGACAATATGACGTACATTAGCGAACTTGTAGCAGGTCGGCAAGATTATCCGCCAGGACATCAATGGACGAATCGTCCTGCGTACATCTTTCCACTGCAAAATATGATCTTGTGGGGCTTGGGACCTGCACTCGGTCTTGCCGCGTGGGCAGGATTCGCGCTCGCGCTCTATCGTTTGATTCGTTATCGCGAATGGCAACACTTGTTGATTGTCACGTGGGTTGGCATCACGTTTGCATACACAGGACAACAGTGGGTCAAGACGCTGCGCTATTTTTTGCAAATCTATCCGTTTCTCGCGCTGTTGGCAGGATGGTTCATCATTCAGTTGTGGGATCGCGTGACCGAAGACCGACGACCGACGACCGCAGACAGCGGTCAGCGGTCAGCGGTCAGCGGTCGCTGGGCGCGCATCGTTGTTGCAATTATCGCGCTCATCGTCATCGGCTACACCGTGTTCTGGGCACTAGCGTTCACCACGATTTACACGCGTCCTGTTTCGCGTGTGGTAGCGTCGCGTTGGATTTTTGAGAATATACCACGTGGCGCGACGCTGGCGAACGAACATTGGGACGATCCGCTACCGTTGCGCGTGGATGGGCGCGATCCGTTCGGTGGAATGTATCGTGGTGTGATGATGCACTGGTACGACGAGGACACACCCGAAAAACGCGCGCAAGCGATCGAATGGATTGACCGCGCGGATTACATCATCCTCTCGTCGAATCGTTTGTACGGCTCGATTCCGCGCCTGCCGATGCGCTATCCGCTCACGACGAAATACTACGAGTGGTTGTTCGATGG